>JAUWRB010000007.1 GCA_030610785.1 Promethearchaeota archaeon
ATATAGGGAATATTGGAGATATCTTCTGGAATGAACTCAATAACATGATTTATAGTGTATTTGAAAATATTAACGCCGATTATTCTGAGTTAAGCGAAGAAATTAAAACATCAAAATTAATTGAAAAAAATTGCATCGAAACATTAAAAGTCTCGGAAGAAATCGGAAAATACATTAAAAGTCTACATGAATCCTTAATTTTACCTAAAGAGAAAAGATATAGCTTAGAAAGTGTTAAAAGCGATACCTATCTCAAAGATTATACGGATAAGCTTAATTTAATGATCTCAGGGATAAAAAGTCGCATTTCTCAACAATCGAAAGTTGCCTTCTTTAATTTACAAAAAATAAACTCTATCTTAATGAATACAAAAAACAATGTGGAAAGATTTCGATCTGAATTTGATGTACCTCAAATTAAGATTCAACCGGTACATCAAGATTTACACATGCAACAAATTTTATACGATAAGTCTAACGATAATTACAATTTCTATTTTATCGATTTTGAAGGCGACCCTCAATTATCAATCGAAGAAAGAAAAAAAAAATACCCTTTTGAAAAAGATTTTGCTTCTTTTCTAAGATCTTTAAGCTATATAAAATTTAATTCTCTTTTGGGTTTTTTAGAAAAAAAGTTTCTTAAAAAAGACAAATTTCAAACGTCTATAGAATTTCTATATAATATTTCTTTTCAAAATGCCTCTAATATCACGAATAAAACTATTGAAGCAGTTTTTAACTTGCTTAATGCTTGGGAAATGAAATTAACCGCTAAAATACTTCAAAACTTAGGAATAAATAAAATCTTGGTTTATTTTTTTACAATAGAAAGGGTTTTATACGAAATTAATTACGAAATATTGTATAGACCAAACATGGTCTTTATTCCATTTCTCGGATTGAAGGAAATGATTGAAAAAAACTAACTTCTTTCCCATCTATTCTATTTTTGCTAACTTTGCAAACTCAAACGAATAATTAGACGAAGATCTCTCAATCGGTGCAATTGTTTTCTCGTAGGAATTTTTTAACTTGCTACTTTTTGCCATTTCACTTTCAATAAACTGAAGATTAAATTCCTCTTGGTTAATTAATCGCCATGTAAAGGCTTCAACAAATTTTTTTGGCCCAAACTTATTAGAAAATAAAATATATCCATCATTATCAATAAATTTAGGAAAGAAACCTAAATGTTCACATATGTCCAATTTAAAACCGATATCGTCTATTTTGCCTTGTATTCTCGCATAATCGTTTATAAAACGGCCTAATTTTTCCCCTAAATTTATTTGTTCTAATTCGCCTAAATTTCCAATTATATTTTTTAAAAAACTCTTTTTTATGAGTATTAAATTCCGATCTTCCAACGATTTAAGTGAATTCCTTTCTATCAACACATATTTAGCCATTTCTAAATAATTCCTTATCAAATTTGCCTTAGACACTTTCATTTTATAACTTATTTCATCTAAGTAATCGTTCAAGTTCTTATCAATTCTTACAGTTATAACGCTTGTTGATTTATTTCCTTTTTTTTCAATGGTTTTATCTTGAATTTTTGATTTTTGCGTTGAAGATGGACTCAATATTCTTTACCTCTGATTTTTTTTTTGTAACATTTATAATTATTTTATATATTATGTAATTAATGTAGGTAAAAATATTTAAATGATTGTGATTTATGAAAATTTATAGATATTATTCGATAATATTGAGATCTTTTAAACCAAACTAATAATCTAAAAGAAATTTACAACCTTTCATCCATTGAATGTAATATGTATATGAGAATTCTTATATAAAATTGTGCTTTTTAATGTTTAGATAATATATGGCAATAATTTTAAGTTTGTTTTAAAAAAGAATTTGATTTTTAGCAATAAAACGCTCGTCTTCGTAAAAATGTCAATATTAAATATTTTACTAATAAATTAAAACGAAGGTTAAAAATTTTGTCCAAAAAGGAAAAAATCGTTTTTTAGATATTTCTATTAAAAATCCCTGCCTATTGGCTTAATCTCAAGAAATAAGGCAAGAAAAAGGAGATTTTAAGCTAACTATCTCAAGAATTAATTCTAATAAGCGCACTTTTTTTAGTTAAAAAAATGTTTATACTTTAAACAAAGAATATATACAAAGTAAGAAATAGTAATTTTTTTTAGATCAATTGTAATTATTGTAATACTTGTTAGATTAAGTAATCATAAATTACGAATGAATTTATCAAGAATGATTCTATAGACTTAAAAGGATTAATTTACTTAGATATTTTGTTATTGTTAATAAAATTTTTATTATGGGTTGAATAAAAATTATGCAAACGACAGAAACAAGCATGATAGAATTGCAATTGCTAAATAAAATTGATTCTATCACGATCGATTCGGATGACCAAATTGAATTAATTGCAAAAGCCCTTTCCTCTCAAACAAGGCGTATAATTCTCAATCATATCCAAGACAATCCTCTGGATGTTTCTAGTATCGCTGCAAAATTAAAAATGACAGAAGCGAACATATCGGCCCAGATAAAGAAATTACAAGAGGCAGGGTTAGTTACATGCAGTTATAGTTCCGGAAATCACGGCGTTCGGAAGATCAGCCATTTAAAATATAATCGGTTAGTAATTAAATTTTAATCAAGATATATTACAAGTCTTAATTACTACTACTATTTTTTATAAAAAAATATTTCAAGCAATTAAAATGATAATTATATAAGAACTTTAATAACCGTTTGATATTATTGCTTTTTCTTTTAACTCATGCTTAAAAACAAAAGATTCTTCTTTTTCCTCGGTCTTCAGAGGAGTCTCCGGAATAACAGACTTTCCTTCTCTTGTTTTTGCGATCATTTCTTTTAATTCATCAGATATGGCAGTGTTGCCAATCCCCATATTATAAAACATATCTAAGCCATTTACTATCACGGTTTTAATAAATCTTGGTATATTTTTACTCATCCAATTAAATTTTCCAAAAGGATTTAAGTATCTTTTTGCCAGTGATTTTATCCAGTCACTTCCTAAATAATACGATGAATATGCTTCAGCAGCTAGCTGGAAAATTTCATTAGTAGTTAACTTGTCTGTCCGCATCATTGGATGGAATAAATCATAATATTTATAGTCATTTGTTGTAATCATGCCTTTTTCTTGCATTTCTTGGTGAAATTCTGTTCCTGGAAAAGCAGTTATGGGTGTAAATTGTACAATAGTCATATTTAACGATTTTGCGTAGTTAATATTTTGACGCACCATTGTTTTAGTTTCTCCTGGAAATCCTATAATTACTCCACCGAAAATCGAGATACCACGATCTTGAAGTGCTTTTACCACAATTTTTACTTTTTTAGGTGTGGTGTTCTTTTTATTCATTGCATCAAGACTTTGTTGATGTACAGATTCAATTCCAAGGAAAACTTGTTTCATTCCAGCCTCACGCATGAGTTCAATTAACCATGGATTTTTATATAATGTATCAACTCTGGATTGACATGAGAAATGTACCTTATTTTGAACTCCTGATTTTATAATGGCATCAAGTATTTTTTTCGTACGCTTAACTTGAATTGTAAAATTATCTTCACAAAAGAAAATAAAATCTTTCTTCCAACCAATATTGTAAATTTCTCGCATGATTCGAGATACACTTTTTGAACGATAAACAATATGTTGAGAGGGATCCTTCCACATTTTAATAATACAGCAGAACTTGCAATTATGAGGACAGCCTCGAGAAGTTTCAAGTTGAGCAATTCTTGCGCCTAAATAAATATATTTTTTTTCATCAAGAAGATCTCTACGTGGCATGGCAAAATTGTCAAGATTAGGCTCTAAGCATCGTTCATTATTATGCTTAATTATTCCACTTTTATTTTTATAAGAAATGCCATCAATATCTTTTAATGCAACTTGATTTTTATTTCCATCAATATAATCAATGAGTTCTTTAAATGTATGTTCTCCTTCTCCTCTGACAATATAATCAACACTCTGATTTTTAATAACATAATTTGGAGCTAAAGTTGGCTGGTAACCTCCTATAATGGTTATACACCCTTGTTTCTTTGCCTTTTCAGCCACTTCAAGAGCGTAAGATATCTGAGGTGTCATTGAAGTTATTGCCACTATATCATTTCGGTTCAATTCGTGAAGAAATCGATTTTCATTATTTTTTTCAACCTTAAAATCAAATAATTTCGCATCGTGTTCTGGAACCATTGCTGCAATCGAAATGAGACTTAATGGTTCTCCCTTGATTATTGCATCAAGCCCCGATTCAAGTCGAGGTGGATTAATGTATAAAATTTTCATATTTTTACTTACCAGTAATTTAATTCAGTATTTTATAAAAAGATAATTGTCAGATCTATATAAGTTTTGTTATTTCTACATATCAAAAGACGAAAATTAAAAAACTTATGAAAAGAATGAGATTAATATGTTTTTAATTTCTTCAAGATGCCCTAAATGAATTTTCAAGAGCTTTTCAAGAGATTCTCTCACACCAACTTTCTTAATTCGATTAGAAATCTTATAATATGGCGTCTTTTTTAACTTTTTCATCAATGACTCGTGTTCTTCTCCATTTTTTAATAAGAATTCTAGCGGGTCAAATTGTTTAGTTCCGAGCATTTCTTGAAGAATTGATAATAACATTGTATCAAAAGTTATTCTATAAATCATTTCTTTGTCGAAATTAGAAGGTTCTTTAGAATACATATATTGTTTTTGTAAATTAATTGAGTTTTGGAAGAGATTTATTGAGTCTTGTCCGAGTTCTTTTATTTTAGCGTTATATTCACGATTTTCACTGGCTCTCAAGCATAGTGTAGCGATAGTTTGATATTCTGCAACAAAGTGAATGAATCGAGCTCTAGCATTGAGCAACGTATTTTTTGATTCTTCCTCGTCTATCAATTCATCCAAATTATTTAGCGCCTTTCGAAAGTTATTCGCGATTTCATGGAATTTTTTTGCCGCGGGCTCATATTCTTTCATCGTAAGTAAAGTTAGCGCTCTTTTTTCATCTATTTGATATGATTCATCAAATCTATTAATTTTCATGACGGCCTTTAGAATTAAGCGTTTACCTAAATCTTTTTTTATACGAGAACGTTCAAAAGTCTGTCCTGCCTTTAATAGTAGAATTGCCGAGAGATTAAAATATTCTTCAGGATCTGATTTGAATAAATATTCGGAAGCAGATTCATAACTCTCTCCTGCAGTTTCCCAATCATGCATTTTAAACGCTACATTTCCTAATTGTATTAATAATTTAGCTGAAATCTCGAATATTTTTAATTCTTCGGTTTTACGAATAATAGATTTTAACCTGTAAATTCTTTGAATATTATTTTTAAATTGAGCGATTATTTCAGAAATTCTTATAAATATCTCATCTATTTTTATATAACTCCCAATATCAATATAAATCTGAGCGGCTTTTTCGTAAGTATTTATAGCTTCTTCTCCATTTCCTTTATCTGATAAAGTTTCCGCTTGATCAATTAATCTAAGTGCCTCGAGTTCTTTTTCCTCTTGTTCGTTATTGCTAAACATTTTTTTTCTCCATACAATCGTGATTAAACCTTAAATTTTAAGTTTTCTTTATATTTAATGATTAAATGTTAAGTTGTTTGTAAAATAAAATTTTCATTTTTCAAAATTGTTATAGATTTTTTTATATATGATTGAATTAAAAACATGATTTTATCATATACAAAAAATATAACATTTAATCTATTTAATTATACTTAAAACAAAAGTATAAACTTATTAAATTTATTATTTCATAATTTAATATTGTTATTCTTAAGCACATCTTTAAATTCAAGGGCTTGGTAAGCTGAAGCAAAAGATTCTTTAGCGTCTTCAATAGCACCGTAAAATATAAAATTTGAAAACTGAGTTGCAATAAACATTATACTTGCTCTTCTATACCGCGTGTGAAACTTAATATTTAATCTGGGCGAGGAATATTTAAAAAGGAAAAGATTCGGAGCCGTACCAACTGGAAGATTTAACGATTTACTTATCATTACTTGAGTTTCTAAGATATAAGCTAAACTTTTTAAATTAATAACACCGCCATCAACCCAGATTTTCTCAATTCCCATGTTTTGTATTCCTTCAATTAAACTTAAATTGTTAGGTTGATTTTTCTCGGTGATATAAATGTACCTTTGAGTAGAAGTCATGTTTTCTGAACCAAGAATTAAAATTACTACTGAACTTATTTTATATTTTTTAATAATTTCCAGTTCTTTCTTGTTTTTTAGATTTGAAATTGTATTATAGATGTATTCGTCAGGTTTAACTCCCCTTTCTTCGAGGTATTCAATTCCGTCAATCCTAGCGTCAAAAGTTCCACCTAATATAAATGGAGGGCCGTAATTATCTAGATAAAATTCTAAATACTTTTTCATAGCTTTAGGCGTAGTTGCAGATATTTCTACTAAGTTAGGAATTTTATATTTCTTTGATAACGAAATTTGGGCATCTATTCGTTTTTTGGCTTTTATTTCGCTAAATATTTCGCTCTTTTTTCTATCTACAATAGACTCACCTTGATAAAAAATAGTTCCTATCAATACTGGAGGCAACTCAAAAGTACCCCTGCCCAATTTAATAGTTCCATACATGTAAGGAGAAGTATCAAGCACGATTAAATCACTTTAAAAATATATTAAATATTTATTTTCACATCACAGTTTTTACATGCACCATTATTCAATTTTTGAACGCATTCGATGTGATAAAGCGTTCCACACTCGGGATTTCCGCACTTTACAACTTTTTGTCCTTCTTCGAAAATATAGCTGCAGACGGGACACGAATTATAAAGAGCATCTTCTCCAAGATCATTAATGTTCATTACACTTGCTGTGAACATTTCTGGTGTTTCTGAGCCAATTTTCTTTTGGGCCCGCGAACCTGTTAATGTGCGGAATTTATGTAATTGTGTAACTTCAGTGGGAATTTTTAATAAATAAAAGCAGTGAGGACATCTACAAGTTCCAGAGCTTTTTAAACTCGCATCCTTCTGAGACGATGCCCATGCCGCTAAACAATGGATATGAAATGGAGTTTGGCAATTAGGACAATACCTGCCCGTAAGGTAAAAAGAGCCCTTTGTTTTGGGATCTTTATTAGAAAAGCATATTGAACATTTTTTATAATCCGCTTCGCCCCTTAATTGCATCAATCGTTGCTCTTGATCTTTCGTCAGATCTTGAACTCTCAATATATCAGCAGCAATTTTTCTAAGAAAACTAGGGTTTTCAATGGGAGTTTTCGATGACGAACCAAAAGTTTTAACGTTAGCTAAAGCAAAATCACGAGCGGATTTAAAGAAAGACTCAATATCGTTATTATAATAATATCTACCACCAGAAATATCGCTCAATTTTTTTAAAATATTTAGATGTGACATGTCTCCTATTCGAAAAGTATCAATTTTTATATTTAATCCTTGGGCAAGACGCCCTATTTTTATTGGATCAATGTCGTTCTTTGAATAATTTCCGTCAGAAATCAAGAGAATTCTAGGAATTTTAGCAGCAATTTTTCGCAATTCAGCAATAATGAGTTTAATTGATAAAGCTAAGGCTTCTACCAGTAATGAGTGCCCCCCAAAAGTAAGAGATCCCAAAGCAGAATAAAGATGTTCCGTAATATTACTGAAATCTAAAACTTTTTTTGCAGTATCTGAAAATTTTACGATCGCAAACGAGCTAAAACTATCTTCCTCAAACCTTATTTTTATTAATTCTTTCAAAGCATTTATACATGATTCTAGTCTATTAGGACCGTTTTCTGTTTTAAACATTGATCTATACATGGATCGAGAGCAATCAATACAAATAACAATATTTTCGGGGATCCTTTCGCTCAAATTAGTTAAGCCTTTACCTAATAGTATTTCTTTTATTTATAATTTAAACATTAAATAATTAATATTAAATAATAAATAATTAACTTTTTTAACAATTTATATAGATAATAAAAAAGTTGAATTAAAAAGCCTATTGATTATAAAACCTAAAATCTTTAAAAGATTACAATAATTACTCTTAAAATAAAGAAAAAAAAAACTTTTTTAAAAAATATATATATATAGATATCTAATATTAATTGTAAAGAAAGAAAAAAATATCCATACCCATGTCAAAAAATAATAATATAAAAAATATTAAAGAATTACTTAAATCTTCAGTGAGTATTAAAGATTTTAAAGAAATCTTAAAACTCAAACCAGATACTATCATAGGTATTGATAGAATAAGCGGTGAAATGTTAATTGAGAAAGGTATTAATAATATTGAAGATCTAGCTAAGCAAACAGTTGAAAATCCCATTGAAATAAAAAGAATTTTACCTCAAGTTCTTCTCAAATGGATAAAAATCGCAAAGCTTATAGACAAACTAGTTAACCAACAGTTAAAGAAAGAAAAGAAGCTTCTCTTGATAGGTTTGGATAATGGAGGAAAGACCTCCATCTTAGCCATCATTCAAGAGAGATTTTCAATAACTAAAGATTTATTACCGACTCGCGGCGTTAAAAGAGAAAAATTAGATTTCTTCGGATTTCCAATAATCTCTTGGGATCTCGGAGGACAAGTAGTTTACAGAGAAAAAATGTATTTTAATAGACCTGAAATATTTTTTTCTGAAGCAGATTTAATATTATACGTAGTTGATTCTCAAGACACTGATAGATTTGCTGAATCTGCTAATTATTTCCGACAAGTATTAAAATCCTTGGAAGAAATAGACGAACACCCACCTATTGTAATAGTCATTCATAAAAGCGATGAAGATACTCGTAAAACACATCAATGGCAAAAAAATGTAGATACTATTAAAAACAAATTTGACGCCGTTTTTAGCATATTTAAAAGTTTTACAGGAAAATATTGCGATACATCGATCTTCCAGAAAGAAACTATAATGCAAATGTTTAGCATAGCGTTAAAAAGCGTTTCTGATACATCAGAAATAATTGAACACATTCTTGAAGATTTTACAGAAAAGATCGAAGGAAAAGGTACAAGCATTATTTCCAGGGAGGGATTAATTTTTGGTAGTTATACTCAATCGAAAACAGATGATAAATTAATTCACAACACGGCACTAATACTTCAAACGCTTTCAAATTTTCACTGTTCAATCGGGTTAAAAAGGGAAAACACCATGACGCTTGATTTTCCAATGAATGGTTTTACAATCCAAGGCGAAAAATTATTTGAATACTCAGACTTACAAATACCTGTCTATTTATGGCTATTGTCTGAGAAACCAGAAAAGCTTTACGAAAAAATTGATTATTTCAAGGAACAGATTTCCCCCTTAATTAATTTATTTCTGTAAATTTTTTCTTATTTTTAAAAATAGATTATTCTAGCTCATCACATGCTTTTAGCAGAAAGTGCGTGCATTTATCCATCATTTCGATGGCCTTGTTTAAATTATCTACCACGGTATTCAATCCTTTTGATTTCGCAATGTCCCGCCATTTTAAAAAACCTTCTTCATGCGAATCATTGTGACTTGCCCAATGTTTCAATAATTTTGACATTTTTATAATATCCTTATCTTTTTTATCCATTATATAAAACCTCTATTTTATTATTATCGTATAAAATTGATTAATTCTTATATTTTCTGCATGTATGAATCCTTTTTTTCTTGATTAATTAATATAATTACGAACTACGCTTCCAAGTTGTAGTTATATCCAATTTATAATTTTTTCAAAATCTTTTTTTTTGGCTATACACAAAATATAGGAATTAATCATAAAATTGAATAAACAAAAAGAAAAAGAAAATTTATTTAATATTACTTTCGACAAAGCCTTTTAAGTAAGGTTGGGTCGATTATTTCTCTAGGTTTCCAGCCCTTTTCTTTCAAAAATTCTTGAATTTCCGTTTTCATGCTTATTGGAATGTCCGCTTCAACGCGAATGAATCTTTCTAAATCGTTTGGAAATTTAACTCCCTTATATTTGCGTTCTAAATCCATCCAGTGAGATAATTTTATCATGCGCCCTTTAGAGTTATCTGCGGGTCGCAGACACATTTTAGCACATAAACAAATTGCTTGCTCAACAGTTTCAGCAGTAACTAACAAATGTTCCGGACCAGGACCAACTAAATGCCCGTCTGTTCCATCTCTTGCGTTAAATACTTTCCAAGTGTCTAAGTCGTCCGACCGACCGACATACATTCTCCTATATTCGGCAGCATGAGGACCACATATAGCCGGAATTGCCATTCCATTACAACTACTGGCAATACTAGCAGCTTTTTGACTCATCGCACCCCACGCTATTCCACAAGCTCCAATTCTATTTAAAAGATAATCAGCGATCTCTTCGTAATTTCCCCTCAATGGTCTTCTTGCGAAGATATTTGCTACTTTAACAGCAGCACCATTGATGTGTGGATTTGAAACGCACGATCCGGCATTGACTAAACCCCCACGGTCAAAACCGCCTGGAAATCTATCGTATAGCGTTTGTCCGTCTTCGTCCTTTACAAGTGCAATATCCATCGCTGCGCACCCAGTAACCACTACGATATAATTTCGTACGCAGAATTCTTCCGCCATTAGATATAATTCTTGGATCTCTTTTGCGTAATTTGCACATCCAATTATGGCAACTATACCCGGAATTTCTCCTAAAACGAGTGGCGCACCTACATTTCGAATTTCAGTGTCTTGAATAGGGCCGCGACCAACTCTCATGTTAAATTTCTCGTTCCTAATTTTTTCACGTCCTGCATACATGATGAGCGTGAGAGGAGAAACTTCTTTCATGCAGTCCGCTTCACATCTGCCGCAATCTAGACACGAGTCAAAAACCTCATCCAAGAGAGAAAAGTCTCCTTCTTTTACCAACCTTATGCCTTCTACAATTGGTAAATCGTTCGGACAATTCCTTTGACAATTCCCACAACCATTACAATTCATTGCCATATCTATACAGCCTTGCTCGTCAGGAATAGCACTTTTACCCTTTCTAATGGGCTTTACTTTAATCGCAGTTTCAACCGCAACCTGTCCTGCTTTTATTGGGTCTAAGATTAATACGCCCTTAGCTCTTCCACTAACCAAATCATCTACTATCTCTTCCACGGAATCAGCAGTTCTATCAGGTAAACCGTTCATATTCTTCTCGTTTGTAGCAAGAAAAGGAGCATTTATTAATTGCGCTTGTTCATAACACCTTAAATTGACACATTGCTCATCGACCATGACAACATCAGGTAATCCAGTACGAATATAAAACATCTGACGGGAAAGAGAACCTACAACCTTAGCGCCTTCGTAATATCTCGTTAAATCAATAGCAGTACAACAGATTGCACCAACATCAACTTTATCTTCTAAGCCTTTTTCTCTCATATAATCTACTAATTCAATTCCCGGAGCCACATTATGTCCAACCATTAAAATAGTTGCTTTATTCTCACAATCAAGAGTTCCCATTCCTAACTCAACGATAGGAACATCAGCTTCTCCCATCGGAAATCCATAGGCAGCTATTTGTGCGGCATCAGCAATTTCCATTCCTACAGCATCACATAAACCCGCTAAAAAACTTTTAGACTCGTAATCTAAATAACTTGCTTCCTGACCTGTATGAGCCGCTGCAAGTAAATGCGTGATGTTAAATTGAACCCATTTCATGGCTTCTTCTAAATCTTCTAAAGTTTCTGGTTTCATTCCTACAATTAATCGCACCATCGGCATTTCTACGGCAATACTATGCCCAAAATTAATCGGAACATTACCAAATTTCTGTTTTAACCAATGAAGCAGATGATCTCCATGAGCGCTATGACATGAAGCTCCAATACAACAAGCAACCTCTACTATTTTTGCACATGCCGTTTCCATATTAATTCCGCAGGCACCTGTGCGGCCTTTAGAGAGATTACATTTACCATATGTACAAAGACAGCACATATCGCAAATCGGCATGTAATAAGGTTTATATCGTTCCATTAGCTTGAAAAACCAGGGGCGGAGCGTTGGTATATGAGGCTTTGGAGTTGGACCCATAGGTTCCCATTCTGTCTCGTCTCCATAGCTTACGGTACCAGCAGTCAATTCGAAACCTTTAATTGAGCCGAGAGGACCCTTGTACGAGTCAATTTTAATTCTTGCGCCTTTTTTAGACATTTTTTTTTTCACATCATTTTTAATATCTTAAAAAAATATATTTTTTTTAGAAAATAGTAATAATTAATTTTATATTCGATTTTATTTTAAGTTATTTTAATTCTACGAATATAATGTATTTTAGGATATAATAGTTGATGATTATATACTAAAATCTAAATTACAGATTTACTTAAACAAAAAAAGTGTGAAGATTCACTCTATAAAAATTTGAATAAATTAATCATTACTTTCGTCAGTTAATATAATTAGAGATTTTAACGAGTAAATTTAATTATCGAATTCCCAAAAACCTAAAAAATGTTTTATCGATTTCCTAAAGCCCTAAAAAATGCTTCTTGGTCTTTGTCAGCATCAATTTTCACTTTTATTTTCACATGCTTTTAAATTGAATTAGAAAGAAAAAATTAAGAGATTGAAGATTCAGGTAATATCTCTAGAGATTTTAATGTGTTTTTTGCCTTATCCTCATTTTTTATAACTGATATGAGAATAGCTAAAAGAATGCAACCACAGCCAATTAATGCCTGCCAAGTTAATAGTTCGTTCCCCAATAAAAATCCAAAAAATGCGGCAAAAACAGGTTCTAAAGTAAATATTATGGCTGATTGTGACGCATCAATGTATTTTTGACCCCAACTTTGAAAAAAAATCGTAATTGTTGAAACACCAATGCCCATATAAATCAAAATGACCCAAAAACCTAATTCCATGGATGCTAAATCAAATGTTTCCCTTAGAATGATAGAACTAGCAAAACTCAATAATGAGATCACAATTAATTGAATAACAATTAATTGATATATATCAACGCATTTAACATATTTATCCACATATATAATATAAAGTGCGCAAAAAAAAGCACAAATTAACACGAGAATATCTCCAATTATTAATCCATTTCCACCTTCTAATAATAATAATGCCAAACCCATTATAGACAATATAACTGCAATCCAGATTCTTTTTTTAGGTTTTTTTTTATAAAATATCCATATCATGAATGGAACTATTACTGTTGATAAACCTGTAGTAAAACCTGCTTTTCCTGCAGTTGTAGTTTGGAGTCCAAATGTTTGAAAAGTTATAGCTAAATAATAAGCGAATCCTGTTAATAATCCCGCACGTATTACTTTTTTGTTAACATATTTAAGATGCGTTAAAACCGGAAAAAATCCAATAATTGCGATTGAAGATCTTATACTAATATATAAAAACACTGGAAGGTCTTGAATTATTATTTTTGTTATTATAAAAGATGTCCCCCAGAGAATGGTTGTCATTACGAATAAACATAACGCGATTGTTCTAAGTTTTGAATGGGAAGCAGGAGTCATATTATTTCTTGAAAATTATTAATATATTTATGAATAATGTTAAAGATAAAAACACTTTGAATATATATATGAAGGAATTTTGATTTTTATTTAATTTTTAATTTTTTGCTTATTTATTTTAAAAAAATATCAAATTAATAAATCAAAAATAGTATCTAAAGCTTTTTTTATTCCAAAGTTATTTTTTACAGATGTAAAAAGAAATGTCCATTCTCTGTCTTCTATCTTTTTAAATTCAAAATACTTAATAAGTTCATTTTTTAATCTAGCGATTTGATTGTTATTATTTTCTCCTGAATGATTAATTAAATCGCACTTATTCCCTAAAATTAGTAAAGGAATTTCTAGTAATTCGTATTGATTTAATATTCTCCAAAGTTCAATTTTCGATTCTTCAAATCTTATTTGATTTGCAATGTCTATCATGAATATAATAATATTTGAATCTTGCATGCCAATTAACCATTTTTTTCGAAAAGAACGTTGTCCTGGCATGTCCCAAAATGCTAATACACCTTTTTTTTCCTCTTGAATGTATTCAATACTGAACTTTCTTGTTGGTTGGAAAAAATTATCGTTAAATTTACCAGTTTTAATTCTCCTTACTAACGATGTCTTCCCAACTTCATCGAGGCCAAATAGAAATACTTTTATTAAAGAATCTTTGAGTCCAATGTCGTGCTCTACTAAAGGATATATGTTTAAGGCGATATTTTCTTCGCCATGTCTTCGGACGTCAATAAAGGTCGTAATTAAAAGATTTTCAATTTCAATTTCATCTTCAAAAGAGCAATAATTTTTCGTATTTAATAATTCATTTAATAAATCTTCAAAATTATCTTTAGAATCGTACGGATTGTCGTCTTTTTCAAAAATTAAGCCAATTATGATTTTTTCGTTAATATAAGAAGAGTAAATATTCAAGCCGTTAATGATTTGCGGTACCAGCGTATCAATAGTCAACCGAGTTGAAGTTGAGTCAACAGTTTTATTTTGATAATGTTTTTCGAGAAAACCATGATCGTGTCCCGAAATAATCTTTCTAATAAGTTCTTTGTTTTCCAATTTAATAATATCTTCCGGATAATTAAAAATATCCAATTGGTCTAAATCGTGGAAATTTTTCCCCTTAATTAAAAAGATATTTAATAGCAAATTTTCAACTATATTAATTTAAAAAAATTTGGATTATAAAACATTATACTCCTTAATGTTTGTAAACATGAAACAATTTAAAAAAATTATGGAATAAGATTACTATTATCACGTGTAATCTCTAACTCTGGTTCTCGGAGAATAGCTTTAAAGTTAAAGTTTTTGTTTTTTTAAAGAGAAAAAAAAATTATTTTAAAAAAATTTTTAATCGGTTTTGTCTTGGTCAGTTGATTTTTGTTCGGGTTCTTTATTAGGTGGAGAATCAGGTTTTGATACGGGGGTTTCACAAATAGGGCATTTTGACCAACCAGGTCTTAAACTGTATCCGCATTTCGAACATTCGTTCAATTTTTTATCAGGTTTCCATTCAGGAATATTCAAACCTCCTTGCCTTTTACTAGCTAATTCGGTTAATTCTTCTTCTTTCCAAACTTCCATACCCTCAGGTAATCCGTTACCCCGCTTTTCTGCCAGCCTCGCTAGATCTTCTTGGGACCATGCTTCCATCCCTGATGGGATACTAGTAGTTTTTTTTTGAGAGGCTTCAGCAAGCTCTTCTTGGGACCATACTTTTAATTCTTGACCTCCAGGAGTTCTAAGAACACTTGTTGCTGAAGCTTGAGATTGAGCTGCTTGAGGCATTTGACCTGATTGCTGTACAACATTTCTTTTGCAGGAAGGGGGCGCTTCACAGCACGCTGCGGAAAACCTTAATAGAGCTTCAAAACTATTAGTAAATCGATTTGAATCTGAACTTTCGTCAGTAATTAATAATAAAGTTGTATTATTAGTCAATTGTGGAATTGCTATGCTGCATACTGCCATATCCAAATTGAGACGCTTTGATTCAATGCCCGAAAAAACTTTTTCCATTACTTTCATGAGTTGGCTATCTTTCATTAAATAATCACATATAGGCTCGCCGTGTCTCTGATAACCCTCGTGATATTTAACTAATTGGCTTCTAGTTGAGACAGAATCCAAAGAAAGCATTATCGCATTAATATAAGGAAAATTTTGAGATAGAGACCCTTCTTGAGATTCGTCAAATTTTTGACTTTCTAAATCAAGCGCTCCCATTAAAGGAGCAAATAACGGTTCTGCATTTTTCATTTTACCGTAGATTGTTGGTTTTGAAATAACACACTTTATTTCTCCGTGATAGGAAATCGCATTGTCTAATAAATGTGCTTTTTTTTTTTCAAAAATTATACGAGGATTGGTTCGAAATATTACATCAACCCAGGGCATTTCTTTGACAGGAATTATTGCAACACAAGATTTATTTATTAGCTCCCGTAAATTTTTAACATAATTCTTGAATTCTTTTCTAATGTCCTTATAACTATCTTTTTCTAGTTCCTTCTCTGCTCGATTAACGAATTCTTTAAATTTTTCCTCGTTTTTCTTGAGATTGCCTCCTAATTTTTTAACCTCTCCAACGATATTATCTTTTAAAATAATAGTAGCGTTATCAATCTCTTCTTTTTGATATTCTGTAAGCTCGTTTAAAACTAAGTAATCACTTATTTCAAATTTTAGGCTATTTATTAACATTTTAAACGATTTAGTTTCTGACATTTATAACATCTTATTGTTTTTGCTTTATTATTTTAATACATGAAGCGAAGAATATATAAATTTATATTATGAAAACCTTGGTCGTTATTTTTTTATCTATTTTACTAATACACGCTTCAGTATTTCTTTAAAATAATTTAAAAAGTTGTTTTTTTTTTTTGAGTATTAATTGAAATTAACATTTTTTTTAAAATTAGCAAGTCGATCCTTTTCACTTCTATGTACAAAAAGCATATCAAAAAAGCTTTGAGTATCCATTACTTCCAATTGTAAAATTTCTTTAACAATGGTATGAAGCATTTTTATCTGAGAAAAGAAATTCTTTATAAATTTATTAATTAATTTTTCAGATTTGGTAAGTATATTATGACCGGTTATAAATTCAATAATTCCATGGCGTTATTTTTATCTTATTGTCACATTCAGCACTAATAATAAGACTAGAGATTTTTTTACACATAGAATTGAACTTTTTTTAGTGAAATATATTTTTTTATACAATTCGTTCATATTACTTAATAAATAATATTATATAATTTCGTTTTATTTATAATAGCTTAATTAAAAATTTTAAATATTTAAAAGATTGTTAAATTTGAAGGAAAGAAGCCTTTTTTCAAAAATTAATACCTTAATAAACAAATCTTAAATATGAGACAAGTTTATTAGCATTTCTTCTTATTAAGAGACAAAAATAAATGTTTAAATAGTATTTTTTTTTATAATATATTATTAAAAAAAGTTAAAGAATAAGGCGACTTTATTTAGAGAAGCTCGTATTTAAAAAAACTAGTGATATTTAGGTTTTTAACAATGCCAAATATTTAAGCGTAGATAAATAGCTCTTAGATGCATGTCATTGATCGTACGATAATTCTTTAAACATTTCCTTTAATCGACACTATTAATAATTTATAAAAAATAATGAATAAATTAAAAAAAAAAATCAATATATTTTACCAAAACCATATTTATCATAAAAGAGAGTAATAAATTAGGTGAAAGAAGCGTGAAAATAGTAACCGTGAATGTTCCAGAAAGTTATATCGATGCGATTAATAAATTAATCGGGGAGAATGGTTTATACCCATCTAGATCCGAGTTAATAAGATGTGCTGTAAGAGAATTTCTATTGAAAGAACTTAAAATGGCCAATAACATGTTAAAATATAAAGAAAAGCAAATTGATGATTTTGAAGAAGATTATGATCAAGAAAATTTTGTTCGCGTTCCCGTTAACACTATAAATCAAAAGAATGAACCAATACGCGAATTTAAGACATATAAAATTATCAAAAGGCTTGAATATTAAATAAAATTAATAACTTTTTTAAAAAACATGAGGGTTGGCAGGTAAAAGTTCTTTTCCTTTTTTTTTTTTTATCTAAAACTAAAATGGGTAATAATTATCAAATTTATAAAAGAAAATTTTTACAATTTTAACGATTTTAAAAAATTAAAATATTTTTAACTTTTTAAGATTTTTTTAAAAATTTTTTTAATTAAGATTTATTTTTTTTATTTTTTTTTATTTTTTTTTTCAATTAAGGTCAAATTTATTAACTTTTATCGCTTTTTTTATACATTTTTGCAAATAAGGACAAATTTTTACAATTCAAATTTTTTTTTTATAATTTTAACAATTAAAATAAGTAATTTTAACAATTAAAATAAGTTTTTTCAAATAAATTAGATTTTTTTATAAAAAAAGAGTTTTTAAAAATTTTTAATTAAAAATTTAATTAATAATAAAAATAATATTAATTTGGAAGATTTTTTAAATTTTATTTATAAATAATGCGAGATAATGAAGAAACTTTAAAATCAGCTAACTATCAACCTAAATTCATGGAATGGGGTATCATCAATAAAAATAATTTTACTTCAGTTAGGGAAGTTCCTATAAAACGCTGGGACCCATTATCCACTGTTGTTATTAAAACAGGAGAGTTCGGGCTTCGTAAGAAACATTTAAGATATTACGGGCATTATTCGTATTTATCTCCTATTCGTGGAAGAAGACCTAAGGGATTTAAAACGAGTGAAAAAAAAAAAGATTTTTACGATTATTCAAAAAAATCGATTAACAATGTTAAGGACGTGTTCAAGGCTGTAACTGATGGAAAAGCATTACATGATAATAATGGAAGACTTATCGGTGATGGCTATACAATTATTATTACAGAGGACGAGAAAAGGAGGGATGATCCGTTTTTAGATCAACCGCATGGAATTGAAAAAATTCCGGATTCATGTAAAGCTATTACGTTAATAAATAGATATCCATCCATGGCTCGAATAATAGAACCTAGTATAAAAACTTCTATTGAAAATAAATTACCTCCTAATTCAAAATTATCTATAGGCATTAATTTAGTGTCGCTTTCAAGACATTTTTATTTTTCTTCAAATTTTGATTTAATTCCGGAAGATGCCATTTCAGGCATCTTTATCTCCATGAAATCAGCAATACTTTACTCGATTCAAGAGGCTATTGATAGAGATTATTATGATATCCCCGTGAATGTGTTTTTCAACATAGGAGTTAAAGTCGGGGGTTCACAACCACGAATTCATGGACAATGCTATATAGATTTAAATGGTGATGGCCATGGTTCCAGATTAGAAGGATATTTACGAGCCTTTAAAGAGATGGGAGATAATTGTCATTTATGTGAAACTACTCATGGAAATTGCGATCGTATCGTTTTAGACACGAAGTTTTGGACTTTTTTCTTAACAGGCAGCCCAGTTAGAAATTATCACCTTCGATTTAATCCTAAAGAACATATTAGAAGGTTTGTTCAATTAAAATCAAATCAAATTCAAGACTTAGCAAAATCGTTAAAAAAAATATTTAAGGCGCTAGATAATTTGAAAATCGATAATAATCGGAATATCTTATTTAATTGTTGTCCTTATGGTTACGATGCTGACTTTCACATGTTTGCCGATATCATTCCGCACGAAATTATAGGCGGTGCTGAAATGGCGGATGACATGCGAGTTGCTAGGAAATTACCAGAAGACGCAGCGAAAGAAATTCGAGAAGCCATATCCTCATGAATTTTTAGATTTCTTATAAAAATAAGTCAAAGACTTTAAATATTATTTACTCACAAAATATATAGAAATTGTTATAAATTTTAAAGGAAATCAAATTTTTTAAAAATACATGAAATTTCAATTTTTATAGAAGAAATTTATATCTAAAAATTTTTATGTGTTATTTATTATAGGAATTAATAAAGGGATAATTTTAATGACAAGAGAATGGTCTGCGATAATACTTGCTGGTGGTAAAGGATCGCGTCTCATGCCTTTGACCTCTGTGATTCCAAAACCACTCGTGAAAGTTACAAATAAACCAATGATAGACTATTCAATTGCTCACTTGATATATGCTAATATAAAGCATATAATTCTCGCATTCGCCTATATGGGAAAGGAATTGAGAGATTATATTAAAAAAACTTGGACTGCTGATAAATTAGGAGATGTTGAATTGGAATGTTCGATTAACGATAGTAAGGGAACTGCGGACGCTTATAGGCTATTAACAGATAGAATAGACTCCGAGAAAGTAATTGTTTCAATGGCGGACATAGTAACAAATTTACCAATGTCAGAATTCATGGAATTCCATGCGACAAAGGGAGGAATAGCAACAATCTCAATGAAAACGATCGAAAGTCACACTTCTCAATATGGAGTCGTTTTATTAGATAAAAACCGAAAAATTTACCTTTTTTTGGAAAAACCTGCCCCCATGGAGCTTTATTTAAGCAGTATGGCTCAAAGAACCGATTTATTCTTGCATACAAATGTTATTAATACCGGAATATACGCATTTAATAAAAAAATAGGAAATATCCTTCATGAAACAAATTTAATGGATTTTGGTGGAGAAGTTTTCCCGTACCTGCTCGAAAACGATTATAATTTATATGGATTTGTAAAGGACTATTATTGGTTGGATTGCGGCAATGCAGAAACTTATAAATGGGCCAATTGGGACTTGTTAAGGAAATATGCTTGGCCAATTACGCCTAATGGACAAGAATTTGATGGAGTATTCGTATCAGGAATTATTGACTCGGGACACAATGTTTTGATTAAAAAACCAACTTGTTTTGGCGAACATGTTCAGTTACATGATAAAGTTAAAATCAAAGAATTAACCTCTATAGGGTCCAATGTAGAAATCGGGGAAGACACTACTATTAATAAGAGCGTTTTATGGGACGAAATTAAAATTGGAGCAGGTTGTATAATCAACGAGAGCATTATTTGTAATAATTGTGAAATAGGGGATAATGTCGTGCTAGAGAGGGCAGTAATACCTCCTAATTGTAAAATTAGTAATAATTCCCAAATTAGAGATAAAACTCTTGAACTCGGACAACAATTTTAAAAATATTGGGATTAAACTTCATTTCTTTGCAAAAGGCTCAAGATCAATGTCCTTAAATATTCCATCAGCGCTTTCAAGAGTTCCGAGAAAGTGCCACTCTCCCTCATCCACATTTTTCCCTTGACCATAAGCGGATGCCATGTCGTAAAGCCTAGTGAAATTCTCATAATGCAAGGCAACTCTATTTTCTGCGTAATCCCGAGCAGACCATGTCGTGATTAGAAATTG
Source organism: Promethearchaeota archaeon (assembly GCA_030610785.1). GTDB lineage: Archaea > Asgardarchaeota > Lokiarchaeia > Sigyniarchaeales > SOKP01 > JAUWRB01. Next base: position 20,912 of record JAUWRB010000007.1, read on the forward strand.
CCAATCACTACTTTCTAACAGTAATAATTCACGAGCCAATTGTTTTAATATTTTTAACAAGTGTTCGTCTTCCGAATCTTTATAACGCGCAATTATTTCCTCACACTTAGATTCTGCATCGTAGATCAGTTTCCAAGTCCAAGTAGTCCACTCATTTAGCCACACCCAATGACTACTCCCCTGGCCCCAGCTTCCCTCGATTATCTGAACAACTTTATTTGGGGGGTTTTTTTCAATATATAATCGTGTATTTGTCAGTTCTACTTCTGGATCATCTTCAAGCCAGCGCAAAACTCGAGCTAACCACCAATTTCCTTCAAACCACCAGTGTCCAAATAGTTCACAATCATAAGGAGCAACAATTATGCCAGGTTTTTCGAATTTATTTTTATAATCTCTTAATATGTCCTTAACTAAATTTACATAATGGTTTGCGTTTTCATCTAACTTTCCCGGAAGATCATCTGGCCAATAAAGCATTTTTTCACCTAAATCAACTTTTGGACCAGTTACTTTCCAATATCTTAATCCCCCAGGATAGTGCTTTTTGTGAAAATCTAAATATTCTGCGCACCCAGGATATCCGTGTTCTCCGCTCCAAACAACTATTCCCGTTTTTTCATCTCTTGTAAAAAAGCCCACTGGTGATTTAGTTGATGGATCAGTAGATACTAAATAAGCTTCGTATTGTGATTTCTCAAATGATGTGGGAATTTCTTCGTACTGAGCTGCAAATTGTTTCCATAATTCTTTGAGTAATGGGAATCTAGCGGCATATACTCCTTGGGATTTTCCTCCTAATAGTAATGATGTATCTATAAAGAAATATTTCAAGCCATTTTTAGCGAGAAAATATTCTATTCCTGGACGATCGTATTCTTCCTCTTCTCTTAAAGGATTTTTCCATCGATAACCTGGACGATAAGCACATTCAGGAAGCCAAGCTCCAGTGGGAGCCCTCCCGAAATGATGTTTATAATTATCTACGGCAGTTTTGAATTGGGCGTCTATAGATGTTTCTTTAGAAAGTAAAGGATTATATCCGTGAGTTGCCCCACACGTGATAATATCAATCAACCCATCATCTTGAAGTTTTTTAAATGCTCCAATAATATCTCTATGATATCTATGAACGAAATTTTCTCTAACGCGTTCGTAAAAATCCTCCCACCATTTTGTTAATCTTATTCTCCCAACTTTATATTTGTTTTCTGTAAAGTTCTCGTGATCGTGTAAGGCAGCCGAAATTTTTTCGTGTATGTAATCCATGAATCCTTCAATAAAAGATGGATGTCGTAACATTTCACATAACACGGGTGTAATACCAACAGTTAGTTTTGGATGATATCCCTCGTCAATTAGTTTGTATAATTCCATTAAAAGCGGTATATAAGTTTCAGCTGCGGCTTCATTGACCCACGAGGTACCATGAGGCCAAACACCATGATTAAGAACCCATGGTAGATGAGAATGCAAGACTAACGAAAATGAACCTAATTTTTCCATTAAAAATTACTCTTAAAATATTTATTATAATGTATAAAATATATAAAAATAATAATTTTTCATGACTTAAATAATAGAATCTCCAATTTTTTTTAAAAAATCAATAAAATTAAATATTCAGAATTTAGGTAATTAATAAATATTATAATAATTTCCATTTAAAAGAGATTCAAATATAAAAAAGAAATGATATAAATGGTTCAAAATCTTAATGAACTTAATAAAAACGGCCGAATCATAGGAAAAGCAAATTATGTGTTTACTCCAGAAATAGCGAGCAGTATTGGTTCAATTCACGGAAGTTTATTTGATCAGAATGAATCAGTTGTCATGGGGAGAGATTACCATAACGATTCACGCATGTTAAAAAGAGGATACACTTCGGGAATGATGTCAACAGGAGTAAACCTCTTAAACCTCTCGGATTGTACTTATCCCCTATTACAATTTACCATAAGACGGTTTGGAGCGTCTGGAGGTGCTTATTTTTCAGGAGGTCATTTATATAGCGAAGATGTTGGAATTCATTTCGTGGATGCTGGAGGTATTGAGTTATCAATATCAGAAATTCAAAAAATAATCAAATCCTATAATTCTTATCCGAAGAATATAAGGAGGGTTGATCCAAACGAGATAGGGCAAATAACTGCCATACCTCAAACTCAAGACATATACATAAAGTCATTACAGCAGTTTGTTGATAAAAAAAAGATTAAAAAACAAAATTTAAAAATCGTTGTGGATTGTTCTTACGGTCCTACTGGAAAGATCACTCCACTTTTAGTTAATGAAATTGGAGTAGAAGTTATAGCGTTGAATACGCATTATCGTCAAAGACATGTTTCTCCCGTCCCAAGTATCAATACAATTAGAAATACAGCAGACATCGTGAAAGCGTCTAACAGCCACTTTGGCGTTTGCTTTGATGTAGATGGATCAAGAATGCTGGTAATAGACGAGAACGGACTAGAAATAAGTTTTGAAGATTTATTAATGCTTTTTGTAATGTACGACGAACGGATACAGAATTCTAAATCAAATACTATTATTACAACACCCCAAATTTCTAAAGTAGCGAAAGATTTTATAGAGGAGAGTGGTTTTCCCATAAAGGAAGTTGACAATAATCCAGGTGAAATCTCAAGACAAATTAGAGAAGAGCGAGCTTGTTTTGCCGCAGCAGACACATTAAAATTTTATTTTCCTCAATTTGCTCCATTTAGTGATGGTAATTTTATTTTGCTTAAAATTCTTGAAATAATGACGTTGCAAGACGACCTTCTCAGTTCACTCACGAGAGGTTTTCCAAAAGGCAAAAAAATAAATAAGACCGTTTCTGTTCAACCTGAAGTAATTGATAATATTCATAATCGATTGAGAGAAGTAACTGAAGAAAATGGTTTTAAGTACTATGACATTATTAATGTATTGAAGGTAATTGATAACGATTTTACCATTACTATTAAAGCTGCTTTATATAGAAACGCGATACTTCTTTCAGCAGAATCAGAAGATATAAATAATGCGAAAAAGGCAATTGACATTTTTTCAAACATAATCTCTAAAATCTAAATTCAAAAAAAATTTAAAAAATTTTGTAAATAATAATAATAATAATAATAATATAATAAAATAAAATAAAAAAAATGTGTTGATCAATGGCTGAATTCGAAATTAATGCTATTATTATCTTGGTCGTATTTTGCATCATATTTGGTATATTTCTCTTTTATGATTTCTTTCGTAAAGGCGAGCGTTATAGCTATTTTGCGTATATCTTGGCGGTTCTACCAGTTAATTATTTATGGTATTTAGGTTTTGATGCATTGGGCGTCTATGTCGTTCTATTTATTCTTTGGATTATTTGTTTACTTCGAGATTTATTATTCGTTTTCAGAAAGACGAAAGAATACGATGATATCTTATTATTTCTCATTCTTGCATTACTTGTACAGTTAATTGTTACGGCTATTTTACCCGCAGATCAACTTAATCCGTCTTTACAAGCGAATACATTTAAACTTTGGTTCTTTTATTTCCCCGATATATTCACGGATACTTTTAACATTGAAGCATGGGTTAATGACTCGGTTCTTTTAGGATTTAGAGTCTCGGCAACGTTCTTAATCCTTTTAGCAATTTTGCCGATGTTAATGGACTTAAAAGGTAGCGAAGAAAAAATACCTTTACCCATGCTAATTATTATAACTGCCATTTTCATACTTCCATTCATGTACTTAAGTTATATCTGGTTACCGATAGCGATGGGCGTTCTAACATTATTATTCGCAGTAATATTGTTCATAATTCTACTATTACTAACAAAAGAGAAATAAAACTAAATTTTTTTAATTTTTTATTATTTTATTTAAATTTTTAACCATCAATTTCAACCAATTATAATAAATATAAATAAATTAATTACTAATAAACAAATAAGAAAAAAATTATGGCTAAAAAGAAAAGTAAATCCGAAAATGGGGATGAATTTAATGGTAAAATTTCTAAAACATCTTACAAATTAGAAGATTTACCAGGAGTAGGAGATGCTACTTTAAAAAAATTGAAAGAAACAGGAATACTTTCAATAAGAGCGCTAGCATTGATACCATTATCAAAATTAATGGAGGATGCGGGTATTGGAGAAAAAACAGCGGATAAAATCGTTAAAGCAGCACAAGACCTCGAGAAAATGGGCTTTAAACCGGCAGATCAAATTTGGCAAAAGAGAAAAGGACTGAAAAGGCTGACTACAAGTAGTCAAAATTTTGACGACCTATTAGCAGGAGGTATTGAAACAGAGGCAGTTACAGAATTATATGGAGAATATAGAACAGGCAAAACTCAATTGTGTCATCAACTTTGCGTGAATGTACAATTACCATATGATGAAGGAGGTTTAGAAGGCTGTGCGTTATATATTGACACTGAAGGAACTTTTAGACCGGAAAGAATCATCCAAATGTCCGAGGCAAAGGATTTAGATTACAATAAAGTTTTAGAAAAGATTATAGTTGGAAGAGCATATAATAGTGATCATCAAATTCTTTTAGTTAGAGAATCTCCAAAAATCATAGAGGAAAACAATATTAAATTAATTGTAGTTGATTCGTTAATCGGGCATTTTCGGAGCGAATATATTGGAAGAGGTACGCTGGCAACCCGCCAGCAAATTTTAAACACTCACATTCACGATTTATTGAGATTAACTGTAACTTATGATGAGTTAGCGGTAATTTTCACGAATCAAGTTTCAGCGAAACCAGATGTTTTTTACGGAAATCCCATCACGCATACAGGGGGACATATTGTGGCGCACGGGGCAACCATTAGAATCTTTCTTAGAAAAGGAAAAGGAGAACAGAGGGTTGCAAAGGTTGTTGATGCTCCGAATTTACCTGAAAGCGATGCAGTGTTTACAATCACGGAAGGAGGGATAATAGATTAAACCTTATTTTAAATACTCAACCTTTTTATGAAATCCATTTAAAAAATAAGTAATATCATTAAAAATTGCACTCATTATATGGCAGAATGGAATTATTTTAATCGTTTAGAATGCTGCAGCTATTTCTTAAAATTAAATAGAAATTTATTATTAATTTTTATAAATAATTAAATTACTTAATAATGATAAATATTACAAAAGATATAGTTAAATTAACTATTTTAATTGATGATTATAATAGAGCAGAGGAAAAATTCGTTCTCTCGTATGGATTTGCTGCTTTAATCGAAAAAAATAATAAGAGAATATTATTTGACGTTGGGAACAAATTTGAACCGCTTATAAAAAATCTTAATACTTATGGAGTTTTACCCTCTTCTTTAGATGCCGTAATTTTAAGCCATAATCACTATGACCATACAGATGGTTTACCGGGGATCTTAAAAGAAAATGATAAAATTCCTGTTTATATTCATAAGGATTGGGACGCACCCGCAAGTTTTAAAGGATTTCAAGTTCCAAGAAAAAATCGAATAGTAGTTAAAAAAGCTCAAGAAATTATCGAAATAACTCCAGGAATATTCGTGACAAACTCCTACTTAGCACCAGATTACGGAGGAGTATATGAACATGCGTGTTTTATCAAAACTAACAAGGCTTTTATCCTTTTATGCGGTTGTTGTCACCCTGGTTTGAACAAATTCTTAGAGGATCGAAAAATATTAGGTATTCCTCAAGACGCACCATTACATTTGATTGGCGGCATGCATGGGTTTAAATTTAGTGATTTGGAAGCAGAAAAACTCTATCCAATCGTAGAATCAGTTGTTCTTTATCATTGTACAGAGAACCCGAGCGTATTTCAAAAACAATTTAAAAAAAAATGTTTTAATGGAATTGTTGGCAAAACATTAATCTTTAACTAGATTCAATTTTTTTTAAATGAAAATGACGCGATAAATGGAAATAGAGTCCTAAAAAATAGAATAAAACCAAGAGGATGTATTCAAAAGCGAAAATAACGATAAAAACTATCATTAGGACGAACAATATTGCTTCTATTATCAAGCAAATACGATTATTGTAGTATTTAAAATCAAAAAAAGACCCAGAATTTTTATATTTCGATAATATTTTCTCTAGATTATTAAATTCCTTCTTAGAAATTAAAAATTTAGCTCCAAAAGTTTTTTTTGGAAAATAAAAAAAATTCGTACCCCAATCAAAGGTGTCAACCAATACATGAATAAAATATGCGAACCCACATAAAAGTAGAACAATCCAGTTAAAGATTAATCCTAAAGCAATTAATATCGTGCTTGGAAAAATAGAATGAGTGATTAAGTTTCTATGGCTATGATCCTTGGCGTATTTAGAAAAAAAAACATCGAAATCACAGATAATTGAAAAGAGGATAATTAAAGCAAATTCAAAAATAGAAAAATGAAAAAAATAATGAAATAAGGAAGCAAAAATAACTCCAATTGCGAAATGAGTATTAATATGAATCCAAATCCACCTTAATTAATATAATTCTTGCTTTTTACTCTATGCATGATTTGTTCCTTGCTTTTAACCCCAACTGGACCTATTTTTTCAACTAAAAATGACGCAGCAGACGATGCGATATAACCGGCATTTTCAATTGATTCCCAAGATCCATCAGAAATTAACAATTCATACAAAAAAATTGCAAAATACACGTCACCAGCCCCAGTTTCGTCAATAACAGTTTGAGGCTTGAAAGCAGGAATTTTTAACGTATTTTTTCCCTTTTTTGTGATCATGGAGCCTTTTTCTCCTAAAGTCATGATATATAACCCCTTATAATCGTTATCTTTAAAAAATTTCATTACTTCGTCAGAGGATAAATATTTTTTCATAATGAATTAAATTTAATATCTATTATTAGATTAAATATTTTTTAATCATCTAAAACTTATGATTTATTAAGCTATAAAAAAAAAATAAAAAAAAAATTAATAAAAAAGTGCGATAAGAAAGGACATGTATAAAGACATGACCTTTGACGAGTTTATGGAATATATCATAACAGGAACCTATGTCACTGGCGATATGGGGGATTATATCGACCTTTTTGAAAAAAGATTTGCTTACTCCTTCAAGCATAAACCATGAGATTTTCCACCATCCTTTAAGATTAGGATCGATAAAAAACATTTTAAAGATTGAGTATAAACTTTTAAAAAAGAATTTAAATTGAGAACATTACATTCTATAGACATTATTTTACTTATTAAGACGACTTATTTTATTATTTAAATAAATTCATTCTTTCATTCTTTAACGATTAATAAGTTAGTTTGCTTTAAATACCCGATTTTTAATAATATAATTCTTAAATAGTATTAAATATATTTTTTTGAATTTAACCGTTCTAATATATATTTTTTCGTTTCAAAACCGAAGGGTCCTTTTTCTTCCACGCTGAAAGATGCAGCAGTTGATGCAAAACAACCTGCAGCTTTAATTGATTTCCAACTTTTATTAGAACATAAAAATTCATGCAAAAATATGGCAAAATAAACGTCTCCTGCTCCCGTTTCATCAACAACATTTCTTGATTTAAATGCTGGAATGTTAATGACCTTTTTTCCGTATGGCGTAATCATGGAACCGTTTTCGCCTAATGTCATAATAATTATTCCCTTAAAGTCTTGAAAATATTCCATCACATCAAAAAGATCTTCTTTCTGAGAGAGAATCTTTATTTCCTCTTCAGAACCTTTTAAAATTAGTTTATGACCAATTAACCTCATAATATTAATAAAATTTTCAATTATATCCTGATCTGGCAATAAAAGAACATTACCTTTATCATCTATTTTTCTAATGAATCCTTGTGGATCAATCGCAATATAAGAATTTGGAAAGTGTTCAAGAATTTTTAATACATAATCGTGAGATATTTCGTTACATAATGGAGCTAATACTATTACATCAGGATTTCTGCTAAGATATTCACTTGGGATGTCTTCAAATTTGAGATTAGGACTTCTCGATTTGATTGTTAAAGACCGCGAATGGTTAAAATACTTCAAAATAAAATTCGTATTATGTGCTTCTGACCACTTTAATCCTCTCATATCAATTTTTTTGTTATTAATCCGTTCTAACAGCAATTCATCAAAATTTATTCTACCACAGTTTGAAATAATACTTATAGCTACATCTTGCGTGTAAGTTTTTAAAGCTAAAGTTCCATAACATACACTCCCTCCTAAGGTCTGTTTTAATGGAAGGAAAGAACCATTCTTTTTCCTAACTATTGTATCTATCGCAAAATGTCCAATGAAAAAGTAAGAATTATTTTCACATCTCATTAATTTTTAAAATTCTTGAAATATTTTAACCTTTACTCTTAACTCAACTTCGAAAGTCAAATTCCATATTCTTCATGGTAAGAAGCTTATTAACTATCTCCTTTTATATTTGGTCGAATTTGGATAAATATAGTCCATGTAATTATAAATATTATTTTTATGAAAAATATTAAATTCTGCGTCATTTTGAACGAGTTTATTTATTATTTATTATTTTTCTAATAAATCCTTGTAAATTCGTTTACAGTCTGCAGACAGACGGATGGGATGGTATACGAATCAATACCTTCAGCGCAACCATATAGGCTGTCTGAAATTTTTATTTTTTTTTTTGTTTCTTTTTTGATTTTGGATGTCAAGCTATAGCGGGAGTCGGGAGAGAAGGTGTTTGAGACCGAACTAAAAGCGGGGATAGCGCTATGTTGCGGGCGGCGTTTAGGTCTGCGTCCAAGCGGAACTTTCCTTTTTTTAGCCCGCCATGGATCGGGTGCGAACAAGTGAAATCCTTGCTGTTTGCGGCGGAACGGTAGGCATCTATTTTATCGGCGTAATCGACTCTTAGGCGGCGGCATTCGGAACAGATCTGGGAAGTGTCCCTCGCATCTACGAGTTGCACCTTGATGCCGTGTCTTTCGAGTAGCTGGGTCGCGTGGGCTTGTAATTGCGAAAAAAACCAGTG
>JAUWRB010000223.1 GCA_030610785.1 Promethearchaeota archaeon
AAATAGATAAAAATATTAATATTCCATTTTTGATAGAATAAAAATTATAATTATTAAAATATTCAATTTTTTAAATCTAAAATAATTAAAAACTAAAAAATAATAAAAAAGTGAAAGAATATGGGAAAATTAGCTAAAAAAGTCGCTTTAGTTGGAGCTGGTATGTGTAAATTTGGAAGAAATTTTCCTCTTAAAAGAAATGCAGATATGTGGGTTGATGCATGGCTTGAAGCAGTTAAAAACACCGATAATGGGATTGAACCTAAAGATGTTGATGCGTGTTATGTTGGCAATTATTCAGCAGATTTATTTAACCACCAAGGACATTTAGGACCTCAAATGGCTAATTTGGTTGGTTTAACACCAAAACCTGCCCCGAGATTTGAAGGCGCGTGCGCTAGTAGTGGTATTGCGCTTAGACAAGCCATAATTGCCATTGCCTCTGGTATTCACGATGTAATTGCGGTCTGTGGAGTGGAGTGCATGACGGAAGTCTCAACAACTATGGTAACAGACGCTTTAGCCACTGCCTCAGATACAATTTTCGAATATCCTGCTGGAGCAACATTTCCGGGGCTTTATGCTGCGGTTGCTTCTGCCCATTTCCATAAGTACGGAACTACTGCAGAAGATTTATTTAGAGTTGGAATTAAAAACCACGCTAATGGGGCTGAGAATCCATACGCCCAAATGCAACAATCGATTCCAGAAATGATGGCAAGTAAAATAAAAAGATATGAAAGTCAAGGTAGAGATGTTCCGGATTGGAAGGACGAATTCGATTTTCTTAAAAGTTCGGCAAATCCAATAATAGCATCACCTCTCCGTTTATTCGATTGCTCGCTCATAACTGATGGAGCAGCGTGTCTATTTCTGACATCTGGCGAAGTGGCAAAGAATTATACCGATACGCCTATATGGATTACAGGGACGGGTCAAGGAAGCGCCGCTTTATCGTTACATGATAGAGAAAATTTAACCAGTTTTGTTGCTACGAGAGAGGCATCAAAGCAAGCATACGAGATGTCCGGCTTAAGACCAAAAGACATTCAAATCTGTGAAGTACACGACTGCTTTACAACGATTTACTCTTAAGAGTTAATAACATTTAGTTAAAATCGTAAATTAGCAGAGATACTTGCCATGGAAGACTTAGGATTTTACGAGAAAGGCAAAGCGGTTGAGGCTATAAAAAATGGAGAAACAAAATTAGATGGTGTTCGCCCAATTAACACAAGCGGGGGATTAAAAAGCAAGGGGCATCCTGTTGGTGCAACTGGGGCAGCTCATGCTGTAGAAATCTTCAAACAAATGAGGGGTCGTGCTGAAAGGAACAGACAAGTCAAATTTGATGTTGAAAGAGCAATGACACACAATCTAGGTGGCTCTGGTGGAACTTGCGTTGTCCACATTTACCAAAAATAGAGGTGAATAAGTAAAAATGTCAGAAAGCGAAAAGGATTTTACAACAGAAAATTATTTGGAAGGTATTCGAAATAAAAAGTTATTAGGTTCAAAATGTAAAAATTGTGGCGAACAATACGTGCCTGTTAGAAAACTTTGTACTAAATGCAATTCTGCAAACATGGAATGGGTTGAAATGTCAGGAAAAGGAGAAATTGCTGCTTTTACTTGTATTACGGTTGGTACTCCTTTCTTTGTCGAAAAAGGATACGATCGAAATAAGCCCTATTGTTTTTCGGTCATAAAGCTTGAAGAGGGCCCGATGATTAGTGCTCAGTTAATAGGCGTTGATGAGAGTAAACCTGAAACAATTAGCGTAGGCATGCCCGTGAAAGTAACTTTTATAGAGACTGATGTGAAGGGTGATACAAGAGTCGATTTAGGGTTTGAACCTGCTTAAATTTTTTTTATTTTTTTTTATTTTTTTAATTTTTTTATTTTAAAATTATTCTCCAATAAAATAATTATATTTTCTATTAAGTCCGTAGGGGAAAATTAATTAGAAAATTTTCAAATACAGGAAGCACATTACCGGCTAATTATATACTTTAGAATAATTTTAAAACCAACTTTTTATTTCTTCAAAATTTTAATCCAAATTATTATTCTTCACCTAATTTTCGCCATTCTTCACCATGTTTTTCCATGAACCTTTTAATTATTTCCCGATCCTTTTCTAATTCTGAATTTTTCATTTTTTCCCGCATTTTACATTTGTGATGAATTTGATCTTGTTTTTCCCACTGTTGCTCTAATAAATCGTCAAGATCGTCATCTTCAGTAACTTCTTTTTTTTTTCCCATATCTAATTAGTTTTAATACATTTTAAAATAAAAAATGATTTTTTTATTTAATATTTTAATACTGTTTTGATTTTAAATACTATTATATTATAGTTCAATCATGGTTCCTACAATTAGAAAGGTGTTTATGAGGAAGCTATATGCCGTATTACTTTTATTTATAATATCTTCAGGATTTTTACTTGCAATCCTTTATCCATGTATAATTTCAATAAAAATTCAAAACATTGATGTAGAATTAGATTTTAACAAGGAAAATGCGCACGACTATATTGAAGATCAATTGAATATAGGTTTTCGGATACCGGGAACTCAAGCAAGGAAAAACTGCATGAAATATTTTATTTCAAAATTTAAAAAAATTGATGGAGATTTTTCTTACGATATTCACGATTTTACAATTCATTCAACAGCTTGCCAAAATCTATTATTTAAATTAAACGAAAATAAGAAAAATATTGTTATACTGGGAGCCCATTACGATTCAAGAGCAAGAGCGACAAAAGATAGCGCGAATCCAGAGTCTCCCGTGCCCGGGGCTAACGATGGAGCGAGCGGATGTGCTGTACTTTTAGAACTTGCTGAAATATTTTACGAGAAGAGAACTAAATTAGATTGTCAGATTTGGTTTTTATTTTTTGATGCGGAAGACCAGGGGTACGATATAGGATATGGAATGGACGATTGGGATTGGTGCGAAGGATCCAAGAAATTTGTAGAAGACATCAACAATTTTTACGATATTAATGAAGAACATTTTGATTGCATGATTTTATTAGACATGGTTGGTGGAATTAACTTGCAGTTCATTAACGAGCAATATTCCAGCTCTTCTTTATTAGACGAGTTATTCGTGATTGGAAGGAACTTAGGTCATGTTAACGAGTTTCCAATTTTCCCTCACTCGTCATCGATTACGGACGATCATAAAGCATTTATTAACAAGGATATTCCGTCAGCTGATTTAATAATAAATTTTTGGAATAATCCTAACTGGCCTTTTCATCATACTACTCAAGACGACATTTCCTATATTTCAAGTAGAAGCCTTGAAATAACAGGTAAGACCGTTGAACAATTCATCTTTAATAATTATTTTAACGATCCTAGCAAAGATTATCGAGGAAATTATCCTTGGGAATTTGATATAAGTTTCCCGTCTACTGAAATTGTTATTTTTATTACAGTTTTTTTTTCCATTGTTGGATTAATTTTTTTAGGTAGAAAATATCTTCATCAAAAAGAATTAGAATATAGTTTGAAACATCAAAAAGAATGCTAAAATTTATTTATTGAAATTGTATTAATTTTATTGTGTTTAATACAATTAATTTAACTGGTGAATTAAAATGGGAAAGACAATAACTTCACGATTGCCCGATGATATGGTAGAAGAAATTGAGAAAATTGCAGAAATTGAAAAGCTTGATAAATCTAGCGTGATAAGAAGGTTGTTAAATAAAGCAATCCCTACTTGGAAGCTGGAATACGCTTTGAAATTGTATCAAAATAAAGAGATTTCTTTAGGAAAAGCAGCGGAATTAAGTTCTTTATCTATATGGGAATTATTAGAGAAATTATCTCAAAAGAAAATTCCATTGAACTACGATCTTGAAGACTTGAAAAATGACTTTGAAAGGGTCGAAGAATTATGAAAGAGTATTCAGTTATTTCAAATAGTACTCCTTTAATTGCTTTTATTAAAAAAAATGAATTATCCATTATAAAAAAGCTATTTAATAAATTGATTATCCCTAAAGCAGTATATGACGAAATTGTAAATGTCCCTAAAAGTTTAGAAAACGAAATAGAGATTTTAGAATCAGAAATTAAAAAAGAATGGATATTAATTAAGAAGATTAAAAATTTAAAATTCGCCGAATTAAATCTTGGAAGAGGAGAAACTGAAGCAATTAATGCGTGCTTAGAAGTAAATGAACCTTTATTGTTGATTGATGAAAAAAAAGGAAGGAATATCGCAAAATCTTTAAAAATACCAGTATTGGGTACTTTAGGAATCTTAACTCTTGCGAAAAAAAGAAGACTAAAAGAAGGAAAGCAATTACAGGAAAATTTGGATGATTTAATTAAAGGAGGTTTTTATCTCTCAAGCGAGGTTATTTTAAGCTTTTTAAATAATCTTAAGAAATAATCTCATGAGCAAAAGGCATGTAATAACTCAAAGGATTATCAAGGAAATTATCCTTGGGAGTATATTATTTCTCTTTCGACCATTCTTCTAGTAATCCTTTCATTTCATTAATTTTATAAGGCCCTTCTTTTATCTCTATTTTACGACTACAACTAAATGGACACATGAAGCAAGAAAGTAATTTCACCATCATTTTCTCGGCAACAATATTTCCAGAAATTTGATTGACTCCTTTCCATTTTCCTAAGGACCAATTTTTATGCGGAACATCTGCAAAAGACTCATAATGGTTAATTGCATTAGACCCAACTTGATGTAGCGCATCAACCATGGGAGAATCTTTAAAAGTATGAAATAATGTTTTAGATGTCTCTTTAAATTTTTTCTCGTCGTAATAATTTATTTTTTGTGTGCTTCTCACGGCTATGGCTTTTAACTTTTTTGACCCCATGATTGCTCCCATACCACTCCTTCCTACAGCTCTACCATGGTCATTTATTATAGACGACATTTTTATTTGTTTTTCTCCAGAAGGTCCAATACAAGTAACCTTAAATTGTTTTCCTAATCTCGATTTTAATTCTTTCGTCGTTTTATCGGTTGTTAACCCCCAGAGTTCAGAAGCATCCTTTAATTCATAATGATCATCCTCAATTACTAAATATATTGGAGAATTAGATTTATTTTTAAAAATAATACCATTAAGGGATTTTCTCAATTCAGCACCAAAAAATCCACCAGATAAGCCTCCCCCATAAATATTTGTTAATGGTGATTTAGACGAAACAGAATAATATCCTGAACATGGAAAAGAAGTACCTGTTAAAACACCCGTCATTAAAATTAAAGGGTTATTTTCATTGTTAGGTTCAATTTCATGTATTTTTTCTCTCATTAAATAATCAATAGCAAATCCAGGACCGCCCAAAAAACTTTTAATCAAATCTTTATTAACAGTTATTTCTTTAAAAGTTTGATTTCTAAGGTCTATTTCTAATATTTTCATGATTTTTTTCACTTTTAGCTTCTATTTACTTAGTTTTTTAGAATTTGATATTTCAATTGTATTGTTAATTTAAAAAAAACTTATATTTTTAAAATACTCTTTTAGAATAATCACGATTTTAATTATAAAAAATGGTAAGACTAAACTTAAAAAAAAACACCTCAAAAGAAAAAAAGAAACCAATATCAAAGAAAAAAATA
>JAUWRB010000146.1 GCA_030610785.1 Promethearchaeota archaeon
GTTTTCCTTTTTCGGGAAAATGAGGAAGGACAGCACCACAATACTTACATTCTAAATCGTAGAATTTATTGACCGAATCGATTAAACCTATACTAATGAGACGATTTTTAAAATCGTTTGAAAACATTGTTAAAAGAGGAATTAAAATAGAGGGTTGCTGAGATGAGAGTAGCCATTCAACTTTATTTGATACGACTTGTCCGACCACTAAAACATCTTTTTTTGATTCCATTTCAGTTCCAAAATACCACGCAATCTTATTTTTTTCTTCCCTTGCGATTAATTTAAACTTATAAAATCGTAAAATTTGTTCAATATGATCGAAATATAAATCGGGATTTTTATATTCTTCAATTCCTACGCCGATACTCTTAATAGCTTTTTTAATTTGGGGGTTTTGTACAAATTCTCCAATGTAATCACTTGTTATATCTTTTGGTTCAAAAGCAAGGGGTTGATTTTTAATTTCAATTGGTTCTGAGCTAAGAAGTCTTACATAATCTTTACTATTAACAAAAGTAATGTAAGTACTTATATTTCCCGTATTATTAAGAGTTATTAGTGAAAAATATAAATTAATTTGTCTTTTATCGTATTCTTTTAATTCGTCATATCCTAAATTAATCTGTTTCATCCCCTTTTCTTCAATATCAGGTTCCTCCGCACTTATAGTTGGAGGAGTACACCTAGAAATTGTTAAAAATTCGGGATATTTTATTTTAACCTTGACCTTGGTTATTGGAGCGTTGCTTTGATTGAGTAGTAAAATTGAATAAAGATATTTTCCTCCAAATGGCTTAATTTGATATATAATTTTAATTTTAATTTCTTGATCAATGTTTTCTAAGGAGGAACTTTCTTTTTTATCGTTTTCTTGATTTTCTTTTGATCTAAATATTACTAGTTCTTGCATTTGATCTGAATTGGATCCATTATCTTTATTGCTCATGTAGTTTTTCGCCAACTGAATTAATTTAAATCTACTATAACGATTTATTTATTTAGATTATTAATGAAATTTTTCTTTAATTAATTTCTTTTTTATAATTTTTTACATTATCGTATGTTTTTCTTATATAGAGATAATCAGATTATGTTTTTTTGGTTTTTTTTATTATATACAATTTAAACTTATGTTTTAAAGTTATGTTTTAAACTCATGTTTTAAACTTAAATTTTCATTTTACGGAAAAACTTATCATATGAAAAGAATTAAAAGAAATGTGATTGAAGAATTAAAAGAGATGTTTAAAAGCGAAACAATCAAGCCGACATTTGATTTTGTTCATATAATTTTGGCTTTGTTTATTTTTGAAAAGCACTCAGAGGGGATAGGTAGGTATCGTTTAAAAGAAGAATTATTAATCGGTTCAGGAACTAGTAGATCTCTTGTAACAAAATTGAAGGAAAAAATCCATTTTTTAATCGTTTTTGGCGATAAAAATAAAAAAAGGGGGCACATATTAACAAAAAAAGGTTTAAACTATTTAAATAGTATTAAAGAAATAATTCCAGTTCTGGGAAAAGGTGATTTAGCCGTATTAAAGGATGCTATTGTAGAATCTGAAAATGCACATGTATATTTCTGCCAAATTAAAAATAAAGGCGAAAGACTAACCAATGGAATTGAACAACGAGACGCTGCAATTAAAATAGGAGGTATGGGTGCGACATGTTTGGTCTTCGATGGATTTAATTTAAAATATGCTTTAAATATTGCGTCAGAAAACGATAAATTGAAAATGAAAATAAGTAAAAAAATGCAAACTTATTTTATCGAAGAATTAATTAAATTTAACTCAAAATTGGAAAAAAATGATGTCATCATTATTGGTTTGGGAAATAGACAAATTGAACTTGATAAATTAACAATAGAAAATAGAGAAAAAAAAAAAAGTAGCGATATAGCTTCCTTGAACGCCGCAAGAAGAGCAAGATTAGCCGCGTTAAATGCTGCTTTAACACTGCTTTAATCTATTTTTAAAATAAAAATAGAGTTGAAAAAAATTAAATTTGAAAAAGATATAAAAATCATTTTAAATGATAAAATTCTTGATGAACTAAAGACTTGCGTAAAAAATAGTCAACCTAACGAAGCTTGTGGGTTAATTTTTGGCGATATTAAAGAAATAGTCCGTGCCGGAGAATATTATTATCAATATATAGGAAAGAAATTCAATTGTATAGAATCTGATAAAAAATCACCAGTATCATTTCTGATAGATAACATTGAAAAATTAAACGAGGTTTTTCAAGATGCGGCACAGAAGCAAAATTTGAGGCTAATAAGTATCTTCCATTCACATCCAGCCGGAGCATATCCAAGCGGTGTAGATACGCGCAACATGAAATATTTGGACAATTGCGGTAATAATGCGTTTAGAAACCAGATCTGGACAATAATGGATGCGCATAACCACGAATTAAACGGCTTTATCTATTTTAACGAAGAGTTCATGCAAGTCGGTTTAGAAATAGTTAAAGATTAAACTACCTGCCCCTAAAGTGGCGAGATTATTGTTATTCGGGGTACTTTTCGTGAATCATTCAAGTTATTTAAAATTTTAAATACACATTTTATAGAAGAGGAAAAAAGTTTTATGGACTAATATTATATATTAAAAATAATAACAAATTTAAAAAAAAAATTATTTGGCTGTTGAGAAAAAAATTGTCAGAGAATAAAACTTTATCTAATGAGAATGAAACTTTATCTACTAAAACAATCATTTTTATCCTCTTAGTAACAATTATCATCATCGTGGTTGGAGGGATCCTTTTATTACTTGGACTTAACATGACATTTTGCGAATTTTTTTACGATAACGAAGTCATGTACGTGATTTTCAGAGCAATTAGTTATTTAGGAGAAGATGTTTTTCTAATCTTAATTCTTGCCGTTCTATTTTTTGCTTACAACAAACAATTTGCGAAGAATTTAACGTTTGCATTATTAGGATCTTTATATTCTAACGCTATTTTAAAGGATATTTTCCAAGACCCAAGACCTTGGACGAGGAGGGAAGCAACGGGTTTTGGTTTTCCATCCGGGCATTCTCAAAACGCTGTAGCTACCTGGGGATACATGGCATATCACGCACATCAAAAGAAGAATAAAGTACTTCCTTGGATTTTTCTAATAATCGCGTATTTAATTGCTCTTTCGAGGATAATAATAGGTGTTCACGACTTAGAGGATGTATATGGGGGGTTATTATACGGGATAGCTTTTCTGGTGTTATTTATTTACTTGGAACCGATTATATCTGAAAAAATAAATACTCTAAAATTAAATCTAAAGTTAATTCTTGCGATTGTTATTCCCATTATATTATATATTACCGCTTTTGGAATCTTTCCTAATACTGAACTTGATTATGGATTGTGCTGTGGTGCCTTAATGGGTATATCAGTTGGTTATTTAATTGAAAACGAATATATAAAGTATGAACCAACTGAACTGATAAATAAGCAAAGAATCGTTAATTTAATTATAGGATTGGTAATCACGATTGCAATATATCTCGTATTAAGTTTGCTTTCAGTAGATTTGTTAATTTATAGGTTTATAAAGTATTTAATACTTTCATTTTCAGTTGTTACCTTGATTCCGTGGATTTTAAAACGAGTTAATGAAGTAGTGTTTTAAAGCGTTAAAAAAATTTATTAAAAATTTTCTCTTTTTTTTTTAATCATTTCTTTCGAAATCATGCTATTTACTTCATATCTATGAAGAGATTAGTTTTTAGCGATTATATTTTTTAAGTTGCTTAAACTATTAATAATCTTTTTTGAAAAAATATCATGAAGAGCGATAATAAATTGAAATTATAGATAGCAATATTTTAAAAATGTAATTATGAAACTTGTTTAAAACCATTCTTATCTATAGAGCATAATTGAATTTTAAATCCAGAAGCAGCATCTCTCTCTCGCGAGCTTGAAATTGCCGTTTTTATTAATTCTAATCCTTTAGCGATGGTCATATTTGATTTCCAATCAGCTTCTAAAACACCTAAAGAAAATGGAGATCCCGATCCAAATGATATGAATTTATCTTCCTCGTAAAGAGTGCCTAACAGATCAATACCGTAAAGTTTTCCAATTTTTTCTGTTATAGAATAACCTCCAACGATCATCAATGAGAGATAAAAAGAACGTCCGCTAAATAAGATATTCCTCGTAACATTTGCGATATATTTAGGTTCTGGGACTTTTCCTTCATCAACTTGTTTTAATTTTGATAATGCCTTGAGCTGGTTAACAACATATTGACAGTCTGCTACTCCACCCGATATTGTTGCTGCGGTAAATTCATTAATTTCGAATAGCTTTTGGGCTTGTTTGGTGGCAACTGTATATCCGGCGGTTGCTTGAGATTCCGTTCCAATTATTACTCCGCCTTTTACTATTATTCCAACGGTTGTAGTGCCTGACTTTATCATTTGTTTCATTGAATGATCGTCTAAATTAAGCAAATTATTTTTATTTTCCATCATTATATTCGATTATTCTATTTATTTTAATTAGCTGCTTTTTTAAAGGAATATTATAAATAAATTTTTGCACTTTATTTATTTTTCTTTTACAAATTATAAACGTAAAAATTTTAAAGATATATTTAACTTTATTATATTACTTTTACTACAATTTAAAGAAAAACGGTTATTACATAATGGCAAGAAGTCAAGCTCAAAGTCGAAGAAAATATACCGGAAAAAAGTATAAACATTTTCATAAGAAAAGAAAACGAGAACTTGAACGACCTCCTATCAACACGGTGATAGAGAAAGAGAAAAAGAAAAAGCAAAGGGTAATGGGTGGAAACACCAAGCTTAAATTATTTGCGTCGACTTTTATTAACATCACCGATCTTAATACAAATAAAACCTCTAAAATAAAAATATTACGATTCGAAAGCAATTTGGCTTCAAAAGATTTAAATCGAAGGCATATTTTAACCAAAGGCGCTGTTGTTGATACAGAATTAGGAAAAGCAAGAATTACGAGTCGCCCAGGACAGCATGGCGTATTAAACGGCGTATTAATTTCGTAAGAAGCGTTCTTGAACTCTGCTTCCGAAGGCAATTCGAAATAACACTCTTTTATTTCTGAATTTTTTAAAAAAAAATTAAACCGTGATATTTATTTATAGATCATGAAATTAGAAGAAATTAATAATTTATTAGAAAATTATGAAATCGGCAATTTAATTTCTATTAAAAAAGATTCTATTGGGTTAGAAAGTAAAATATTATTTTTAGACACTTCTCAAGGGAGTTATGTAATCAAAATCAAACCTTTTCTAGCTTTAAGTGATATTGAATATGAATTAGATCTAATATCAAATATCAGGCAAAAAGGATTACCTATTCCTGAAATAATAAAAACTAAAAGATATGATAAATTTGTCAAGTTCAGAAAAGGACATGCTTATATTTATAAATATATTGAAGGAATAAATCCAATAGATATAAATAAAAATTTAACCCTAAAATTGACTAAATCTTTAGCGCAACTTGATAATATATTATTAAATCTAAATTTTAAACAACGACCAGGATGGCAGATTTTTGATATTGCTATAGAAAAAGTTTTTGCTGAAAAAAATGATTTTCTTAATAAATATGAAGATCTACATGAAAAGTTTAAAAAGATTAAGTTATATGAATTAAGAAAGTGCATTATACACGCCGATTACCGTTCTGCGAATTTAATTATAAATAAGGATGAGTTAGCCGGAATTATTGACTTTGGGGATGCACATTACGATTATCTAATTCTTGACTTAGCTAATGCCATGCTTGGCTGTCTGTTTAATTATAATAATCGTTTTAACTTTTCATTACTTAGAATTATTGTAAAAGAGTATGAAAAAACCATTACATTGAATTACGAGGAAAAAAAAGCCCTATATTACTTTTTCAAGCTTAGAATACTTTTAGTAATTAATTTTTATTTGACAGCACTGCAAACTAAAGCGTTAGATGTAGTAGTATGTGAACATGCTATAAAAGACTTGAAAATATTCTTAAAAAGCACCGAAAAAATTAATTTCAACGATTTTTTTAACGAAATCAAATAGTTTATTTATTCAAATAAAATGAACATTTATCATAATATTTATTACATCTATAGCAATTTTCAGCGTTATAGCAGTGATTTGAGTTCGGACATTTTACATCTCCTTTATTAAGCTTAATCTTAACGCGATGTAATCGTTTTTCTACTTCAAATCTCATTCTTGAATTTTAATATTTTTTACATTTGCTTTTTTTCCTTCAATTATTTCAGTATTATTGCTTTCACAATGTTTGCATTTGAATAATTGGAGTCCCGTTAAATGCGCTTCTTCTGTTAATGAAATGGTTGATACTTTATTGCATTCTCTACATTTAATTTTTCCGGGGATAATCTTGATTACTAATTTCGCTCCCTCTACGATTGAACCTGTAGTTGCCATTTTAAACGATTGTTGAAGTAATTCGGGAACTATCAAAGTTAATTCCCCTATTTCAAGTAAAACTTCAGAAACTTTTATAGCTTTATACTTTAAAGCTGTTGTTTCAGCTACCTTGAAAATATCGTAAGCAAAAGCAAATTCATGCATTAACGAGACAGCCCTGTATAGATTTTTTTGTTAAATACCATTCTCTAGTCATCAAATCATTTTTTTAATTGTTTTCTCATTTCTTTTGCGACTTCAAGTATTACTATAGATTTTTTTTTTCCTTTCAAATCTATTAATACTCTTCCGGGCTCATCCCACCAGGTCCTAGGATATCGATAATTCCCCTCAAATTGAGCGTTATATCCCAAGTTTCTGGCAGCTTTTAAAATATCTTTTGTAGAAAACTTTTCTATCGCTAAATTTTTGGAAAGGCGTCTCCCATTGCTCCGACTTCTTTTTGCTTCAAAATATTGAGGCCAAAAGATACAAAAAGGTTTTCTTGATCTCATGTATCTATCAAATTAAATAATTTTTAAAAAAAATTATAAGAATAAAAACCCTCTAAATTCGTTTCTAGTCTGTGCGTGCAGACGGTATAGTATACGAATCAATACCTTCAGCGCAACCATGTAGGCTGTCTGAAATTTTATTTATTCTTATAATTTATTCTTATAATTTTTTATTTCTTTTATATTTTTCTTATCCTTCAAATTTCTTTTGACTTTAGCTTTAGTCATTAATAAAAAATATTTAATTAAGAATTTATAAATATTTCTTAAAAAATCCTTAATTTAAAAATTATTAGTAAATAAAAAATTCAAGAAAAAAAAAAACTTAAATAATTTTGTCGTAGTTTTTATATTATTAAATATTCATAATACAAAAATTTTTGATATATTATTGTTATCTTCTAAATGGGTATGATTTTTTAAGTAATTTTGTCTATTTAAATTTCATATTATAATACATATATATTATTAAAATAAAATAAAAATAATCATCTATCTTTAAATAGTTGTATAGAAAAATAGGGATGTAAGAAAAATGATTGATAAGTATGTTGAGAAGATGCTTGATTCTAGCAAAGAATTGATAAAATCGGAAGATTATTTTATTGCTGGTAATAAACTCGTGAAAATAGCAGAATATGGCATTATAGTTGAAAATCCTGTTTTGACCTTTTTAGGATCAGAATTATCAGATGTTTTTAAAAATTGTTTTGAACAAGTAAAAGAATTTAAAAAAACACTTGAAATGTCTATGATTAATAAAATTATTGAAGATGTTTTTAAACTTATGGATATTATGAAAAAAAATATTAACGAATTTGATGATAATCTAAAGATAAGAGTATTCGATTTATTACTTGATGTTATATCTAAAGCCGAGAAATTACAAATAGATATAATGGAATTAGAAGGTAAAAGAGGGTTTAAAAGAAGAACAATTAGAAAAATTTATGGTTAGAGAAAAAAAAATGACTATAGCGTATTATAATTTTAAATATCCGAATTTAATGAGGTTAAACAGTTCTGGATATAATTTTAAAAAAACTTTACGAGAAAAAATTAACGCTTATCTTAATTTAACACTTTATGGTAAGGATGAAGATTCATTCTTAAAACTATATCCGGAAGTAAGTATATACAAATTAAGAAGACTTCTGAATGATATTAATGAGATAAGTAGATTCTTAAAAGATTTATACGACAATTTAATAGTAGTTAACTTCAATTTTCATTCTTTATTAGAGAATGATTTTTTCTTCAAACAATATTTTAAATGGTTAAAAAAGTATACTTTTCTTTTTCTTTTTATAAATGGCATAGAGCACCTTCACATAGAATGTTCTTATGAGCTAGATAGAGAAGATATTGATGTGAGAAATATTGAGGTAAAATTAATCCTACCTTTTGAAAATTTTAATGATGTGTTAGACTTTATGGAGTTATTTCTTAGAGATCAAGAGCAAATTATCATAGAAGATATTAGTTCTTTTTCGAATGTAAAAGAGTTTTTAAAAAATTTTAAAAAAACAAACTTTATTTTCCGATCCCTATATGAATCCTCGTGAATTTATCAAATTAGGACAACAGATTTATAAGGATAATAATTACTCAGAAGA
>JAUWRB010000261.1 GCA_030610785.1 Promethearchaeota archaeon
AATTCTATCCATGAAGATTTTTATTTTAAGAATTATTTTAAAATTTTTATAAAAAGAATCTCTCAATTATTATCAGCTTCAGGAATGAGAAGAATAAAATTGCTTCCTTTAGTGTACATGCCTTTTACCTTATCTTCAACCCAGATTTTTCCATTGTAGTTATCCATTACTATCTTTACGAGCGATAACCCAAAACCCATGCCTTTAGTATTTTTTTCTTTAGCATAACCTCGGTGAAAAACAATTTTTTTCTTAGTGTTAGAAATTCCTATTCCATTATCAAGAAATTCCATCTTAATATAATCTTTCTCTTTATTTTTTATTGCAGAAATCTTTATTAAAATCTCAACAGGTATTGATTCGTTATACTTCACAGCGTTAATTAGTATATTTTCAAAAACATCTAACAATAATTCGTTTGCTATCACAAAAAACTCTTTTCTCTGGAAATCGTATCGAATGTTGATTTTTCTCTCTTGAAAACTTTTTAAAGTAAAATTTAGAGCATCGTTTAATACGCCACAGACCTCAATTGGTTCCAACGAGATTCCAAACTCTTCTAATTGAGAGAGCTTTCGCACGTTAGAAATCAGATTGGCCCCCCTATATGCTGACCCACTAATTATACCCATTAAAACATCAAAATTCTTTTTTTTTTCAGGATTCTTTCGGTAAATATTATAAAGTTGAACAGACGATAATATATTGTTAAGTATATTATTAATATCGTGAGCAAAAAGGTCTTTATAAAAATTAGCTCGCTCATAAGCTTCACGAGATTTTTCTTCGGATTCTCTTAACTTATATTCTAATTGCTTTTGTCTTGAAATATCTTGAAAATTTTCTAAAACATGTACTGTTTCTTCAAGCTTAATTTTTTTAGCGTTCTTTAAAATTGGTTTTTTCGAGCCATCTTTACATTTGATTGCAGTGTCCATGCCTCTAAACCCATCTTTATTTTCTGCCCAAATTGGACATTGTTTGGAAGCTGATCCTTTTGGACACACGATATCGCATGGTTGTCCGACAAGTTCTTCTCTTAAATAACCCGTAAGCTCACAAGTTCGGTCGTTTACATCTTTTATGATATAATCCTTATCTATTATTAAAGTCCCTCCTGCGATGTTTTCATATAAAGTACGAAATTTTTCATCTGATTCTTGTAATTTTTTTTCTTCCGATTCCTTTAATTTTTGTTCTGCTTCCTTCAAGTCGCTAATATCTCGTATGACTGTTGCTCTATTAATCTCTCCCTTATATGACATTTTTTTTGCTTGTATCTGAACTGGAAATTTAGTGCCGTCCTTGCGAAGACCTATTGCTTCGTAGGTTCCAGGAATATTGTTAAGCATGCGATTTTTAACAAGTTCGCGGCTTTTCGGAGCAATCACATCAGTCCCAAATATACCTATCATTTCTTCAATACTATTATATCCAAACATATCAACCGCGGCTTGATTGGTCGCAAGACAGATGCCGTCCTTGTTAATAAAGATCGCCTCTTGAGTTGCTTTCACTAAATATTGAAGTTTTGCGTTATATTCTTTTTCGGTGTCTTTATATTTAGCTAATTTTTCAAAAATAGAATAAACTCGATTAAGATTTTCGTCTAATCTCTTAATATCCTTGTAATGTTTTTCTTCAATAACTGTAAGATCTTTATCTTTTTTATAAATAAAACCTTTACAATTCTTTTTTAAAGAATTTAAGGTTTTTTTACATTCTCTAAAAATAGGATCGAATTCTAACAAATTTTCCTTAGCCACGAAAAACAATAAAAAATTAATTTTTTTTTATTAATTATAATATTAATTAAGGAATTTTTATTTAAAATTTCAGCTTTTAAACGTGCGCTCTTTTAAGTGTTCTTCTTTATAATTTAGATAAATTAAAGAAGCAATGAAGACTTGCTCGTAAAAAAAGGAATTCTAAGAAAATTTCTCGTCTCTCAATATATGATTATTATCTCTTGATTCAATAGAGATTTGGTTGTCTTTTAAAAATTTATTTATTTATTTATTATAATAAAATTATCTAGTTGAATTTCTTGATTTTAACACGAGTGTTTCGCAATTCTTCGGAGCTTTTGTTGTCTTCTTTAATTTCTTGTGAATCATCGTGCTTAACGAAACACATTTCGAGCTTTCTCCATGGTTAGTTATTACAAGCTTTGGCCGTGGTTGAATCCTTCGTAAAAATTGCGAGATCTGACTTCTTGAGCTGTGACCACTGAAACCTTCAAGCGTAAAGATTTTTAATGATGATTTTATTAATTGCGTTCTCCCTTTTGGATCAACATATTGAAATTCTTTAAAACCTCGTTGAATTCTATTTCCTAAAGTCCCCGCAACTTGATAGGACACGAAAACTAATGTACTATCTTTATCTACCGCAAGGGCTTTTAAATATTGCACGGAAGGTCCTCCAATTAACATTCCGCTTGTTGCCAAGATGATACAAGGTCCGCCTTGAATTACATTTAATCGCTCTTCTCGACTGCTAACGGTGGTGAAAAAATCACTTAAAAACGGATTTTTTCCTTGATGTAATATTTTTTCTTTTAAATCGTTGCTAAGAAAATCAGGATTAGCGGTGTGAATTGCAGTTGCTTCAGAAATCAATCCATCGAGGAAAACCGGAACTTTATCAATTATTCCCTTGGAAATGAACTCTTCCAAAACAATAATTAATTCTTGAGCCCTTCCTACGGCTAAAACTGGAATCAATATTTTTCCGCCCCTTCTAATAGTTGCGTTTAAAATTTGTCTTAGTTCTTTTTCAGATTCTTGCCTCGAAGGAATTCTATCTTGAGGTCCACCATATGTAGATTCAATTAGTAAACTTTCAACTCTAGGAAATTTAACATTTGCCTTTTCTAATAATCGGGTTTTTTGAAATTTAAAATCGCCTGTATACACAAAATTATATCCTCCTTTCCCAAAGTGTAAATGTGACATTGATGAGCCTAAAATATGCCCAGAATTGTGAAGTGTTAATTTAATGTCTGGTGCGATATCAGTTACTTTTCCCCAAGATAATGGAATCGTATGTAGAACAGTTGTTTTAACGTCTCTTTTGGAATATGGAGGCGATATACCCTCTTTTTCGCAAATTTGAACAAAATCCAATTGAAGCATTGTAGATATATTTCTTGTGGGTAAAGTAGTGTAAACGGGACCTTTATAACCGTATTTAAATAGAAAAGGTACCATTCCACAATGATCTAAATGTGCGTGTGAGACAATGATCGCATCAAGATTTCTTATTGAAAATTCGGGAATGAAGAAATTAGGAAATCTATCTTTAGGATTACCAACATTAAGACCGCAGTCAAGTAATACATTACTATCTAATGTTTGTATTAATATGCAAGATCTTCCGACTTCTCTAAACCCTCCTAAAGCTGTTAATCTTACGTTTAAATCTTGAAAAAGAGGGGGTCTATGTATTCTTTTCCCAATTTTTAATAAAATATCTTTTTGTGTCTGACGTTCCTGAGAAAGCATTCTTCTAATTAATTCAATAGTCCTCGAAGGTAAGGGCGGTGTTCGGATTGTCTTTGGCTGCCAATAAGTATTTGTCCTGATCTCCTTTAAGTTAATACCCTTTTTACCAATAACTAAACCTGGCTTTACCGATTCTATGATAACTTCGCCGCGAGTATGGTCAAATTCGATGCTAGAAATTTCTGCATCTTCTCCGACCAAATTTCTTATATAAGCTTCTGTCTCTACGGGGTCTTTTCTTTTCTCCGTGTTCCATCGGAAAACCACGCGCTTGCGCATCATCTTTGCCAAGTTTTTTAGCGCATTTGAGCTCTCCATAAGATCGAGATTAGAATTTCCTGAATATACAGCGATTTCTGGTCCTTCAAATTCAATTTTTTCAATAATTATATCTGAAGGGAGATTTTGAATGATTTCTTGCTTTATTCTTTCTAATTCTGTTTCATAACTCATAAATCATCATTAAGAGATTATAATTAACTATTATTATTATTATTTTTTTCTTTCTTGCTTTTTATTATAACGATAATAAATGCGTCAAAGATCCTAAATTTTCGAAAAAATT
>JAUWRB010000255.1 GCA_030610785.1 Promethearchaeota archaeon
TATTTAATTTTAATAATGAGATTGTATCTTTATCAAGACCTAAATACCCAGAAAAACCTGTATCATAGAGGCAATGCTTTATAATGGAGTCCTGTGTATCCGGATTAATAATTCGAATTGGAATCCTAAATACATTTAATCTCTCGTCAATTTGCCATCCACATAAAATATCCATTATAAATTACCTTTATAAATTCTTAATGTTTTCTTGAAATATTTTTATCTGATTTTTAGGAATCTCTAATTGTTTATTAGGCTCCTTTTTTAATAAAGAAATTTCTGAGGGAGTAAATGGACCTAAGATGTATGGTATTTCTCCGCCATAATTGAAATTATTTACATAAATAATCAAAGCATCTCTAAGAAGGTGACTACGACTTCT
Source organism: Promethearchaeota archaeon (assembly GCA_030610785.1). Classification (GTDB taxonomy): domain Archaea; phylum Asgardarchaeota; class Lokiarchaeia; order Sigyniarchaeales; family SOKP01; genus JAUWRB01. The sequence continues at coordinate 383 of JAUWRB010000255.1, forward strand.
AAAAAAACCCTTCTCTATTATTGTATCAACTTTCTTAAGAATTTCTTCAGGTAATCTTATTTGTAAAGTTTTCATAAAAATACCTAATAATTACAAATGTAATTGAATTTATTAATGTTTCTATCTAGAATCAACGCCAATATATATCTTCAGCGTGTCATGATATGTTCTTAATGTGAATTTTCTCGCCATTATCTAATATTATATCTCCGGTAAATAATCAATAAATCACTGAAGAATTTGTTTTCTCTACTACCATCGATGAAAAAATCTTTCAGCGAATCCAAACATGCGATCTACATGTATTTTTTCTCCATTATCTAAGATTACATCACCAGTAAAATACCCAAACACTTGAAAGCCAACATTTTTTAAGATCACTAGATTCAGATTCTCCCTACTATCAAATATGGGGTCAAGAACCATCTCAAAACGACCATCGCTACTGGTAAATTTCCATGGCTTCATTACATCTTTCTTATCAATATGAAATGTAACATGCTCAATTTTATGACCTTTATTATTAAAAAATAACATATTTTTGCTTGCCACCGTTTCGTCACCAAAACCATAATCAATATTGAACCCAAGAGTATCACCATTAATTTTACCAAATGCAGAACCCCAATACCATGTTGTTTTATAAGGAAAGACGCCTCTACTCCAGTCAATTACACCATGGCTGGAATTTTTCTCTGAGACTTCATATTTTTCGTCTCCAATTGAAAACGAACCATTTGCGGGCATGCCGATGATTTTTTGAGCGAAAACAAAATGTTTTTTGTTTTTAAAAGGAACGACATTTACAATTGTATCCATGGCGGGGTCTTGATAAAGCGTAATTTTACCATTTATTCCCTTACCATTATCAAATTCAGGATAATTAAAGGTCAATATTCGTTTATTTTCTTTGATTTCAAATGAAATGGTCATTTGGTTTTTTGAAAAGATTAAATCACCTGAATTGCTAGTAGGCGGCATGTTTAGCGAACCTTTTGAGAATAATTTATTTACTTGTGCATTTTTTTTAGTTTTATTTTTAAAATCCTTAAAAGAAATCGTTCCCATGCCAAAATATCCGATATCAGCAATTATGAGTACAAGGCAAAAATCTTCGTTGATAACTTCATAGCAATCCCAATCTTTTATTCTGAGTTTTCCAGCTTTAACATTTTCAATATTTCGATTGAGAATCATTTTTTTTGCCCAACCTTTTTGGATTAAATTTCCTTTTTCGTCCAATAAATTCGATGGTTTAGTTATTTCATTCCGTGTGTCCATTATTTTTTCTAACTCAATTTTTTTTTTTTTTATCTAATTTTCTAATTTTTAATATAACTTCATGAATCCTATACTTAGAGCTTAAGAATTGAACTTTATAATTTATAAAATTAATATCCATTGTCCCGATATTTCTTTAATTTCGTCATGAGAATAAACTCTTCCTTGCTTAATGTCTTCTAATCCTTTCTCAATTTGTTGCTTAACATTAAGATGAAACATTATATCTTCTCATGTACTATTTTCTGGCAACTTTTTTATGAGTTCTATTGCCTCTTCCTTAATCCTATTCCTACTCATAATTATCATTATTTAAATATAAATCTAAACTTATAAAAATACTGATTTGTAAACCTTGCTGCCAATTTAAATTAATTATTCTTGTTTTTAATCTTTTAGTTCATTTAAATGGATTTTTATCTCTAAGTATTTTTTGTTGATAGTGTTTTAAAGGTGGAGGTGTTAGCCCTTTCTTAGTAGCTTCTTTTTTTAAAGATCTCATTATTTCAGCCAAATTGACACCTACAGGACACCAATTAGTGCAATTTTCGCAACCAGTGCATAAAAACAGCCCATCTCTCACTGCAGTTTCTATTCCATTGTGGATATAATCTCTAACGATATTTACCGCCCCCATTCCGTATTTCGAAGCGTAAATATTCCCAAAAGCTCGAGAAGCAGTACATATTAAATCGCAACTCTTACAACTGATGCATTTTAAAATGTCTTTATAAAATAAGTTTTCTTTCGCTGCTTTCGTGCGCCAATCGTCTACAAGAATAACAACAACTTCCTTAGCACCATACATTCCAAAAACACGGGCACCTTGAACATCTGAAGTATTAGAGGGTGCCGAAATGAAACTTATATAAGCTCCATCAACATTCATTATTCTTTCTTGAATTTTCGCTACTAACAACGCATCAAAAACGGTTGGAACAATTTTACTAATCCCAGAAACAACAATATGCTTCTCAGTTGCTCTTGTTAATAAACTAATGTTTCCTTCGTTCTCAACTAATACTATAGATCCATCATCAGCAGATATAGCGTTCGCAGAAGTAAGCGACACTTTAACTTCATTTAGCAATTCTGGACGATATGTTTTTCTAAAATAAGCAACTATTGCATCTGAAGTTGGTTCTATTTCCACATGATACTTTTCTTTTATTTTAGCAACGATTTCCTCTGCTGTGAATTGAATACCCGGGGCCAATGTGAAATTTGGTAAATGATAATCGAATAATTGACAAAGGACATCGCCAAGATCAGTCTCTTTAATTAAAATATTGTTTTTCTTTAATACATCAACAATCCCAGCGTCTTTTGCTTCTAACGACTTAGATTTATAGATAATATTGTTATCTCCTAATTCATTCATGAATATCTCTTGAGCCTCTTCATTTGTCTTAGCAAGAAATACTCGATATTTATTAGTCTTGCGCATTATATTCACGCATTTCTCCACATAATCTTCAATATTTTCAACGAACTCAGCTCTCATTTTAATTAATCGTTCTTTATATCTTTCGACAAACTCTCTACTTGTATCTGCGTAAAAATATCTCAAATCATAGGATTTAAACTTGCCATAGCAAGCTAATCTCCAGATATATATGAATTTACTATATAAAGAATCATTATCTTTTAATTCATTAATTTTTCTTTTAACATCTTCAAATAATTCTCTTCCTTTTTCGCTCATGTTATAAAATCCCCCTTCCATTTTCAAACATTAATTTTGCGATAAAATCTTCAAATTTAATTACTGGCGTTTTTATATTATTTTCTTTTCGAATCCGATTCAACGCAGTATAACAAAATGGACAAGGAGTTATTAACGCTTTTGTTCGTTTCATCTGATCAAATATCGTTTTAGAGCTATAATCACTATTTTCTTTAAATATTGAATAAACTCCGCCGCCTGCTCCGCAACAAATTGAATCCTTTTTATTATTTGCCATTTCTTTCAATTCAACATTTTCGATCGAGAAAATAATATTTCTCGGCTCTTCTATAATTGGCACGATAGCATTCCTCAAATGACAAGGGTCGTGATAATTAACAGCTAATTTTTTCCCTACAAATTTCAAATTTAGTTTTTTTAGATATTCGGGTTTATTCATGAATTGTAATAGATGTTTTACATCCACTTTAAAATCTTGTCCTAAATATTCCTTATAATAACGAATAAGATAAGTATAACATCCTGCACAAATAGTTACAAGTTCGGTAACATCGTTAGCCTTAAACCAATCATTTACAAATTGCACGTGGTTTTTTAACTCCTCGTTGGATGAGATATGAAATGCTAACGCTCCACAACAGGGAGGATTGTCAAGTACTTGATATTTATCGTCAAGAAACTTTATTATTTTGACAGCATTATTACAAGTCTCTAAATATTTAGAGCTTGATAAACAACCCAAGTAAATAAGTTTTGTCACGATTAATCAAAATCTTTTTTTTTTTTTTGTAGATCTATTATTTAAGATTAAGACACGAATTGTTTAAAATTATTACAATTAACAAGAATAGTTAACAAGAATTGATTTTTAAAGGAGTTTGACATTTTGAACTAAAAAATACTTCAAAAAATATAAGACACATCGTTGGGTTATAACCTTCAAATTATTTATAAAAAATTGGTAATTTCTATAAAATTCCAAAATTTCGCGTAATTTTTGTTCTTGCGAGGCTGTCGGATACAATTTAAATTTTACGGTCTGCTTCATCTAATTATCTCCACTAATTTATATATTTAAAGGA
>JAUWRB010000175.1 GCA_030610785.1 Promethearchaeota archaeon
GGAATAGCGATAAAATACTTAATTTTTTTACGCAACCCTAGAGATGATACGTAAGGTAAGATCATGTAAAGATTTTCCTCGGGTTTCTCGTATTTAATTAAAACAATTTTAGCTGTATCAATGACACTTCCACCACCAATAGCTATTAAGACTTTTGGCTTAAATTCTTCGCAAATTTTTACGCCTTCTTCAATGGTGTTAAGAGGTGCTTCTGGTTCTGCTCCTGACCATATTTTGTAGTCCATTTGCATGAGATCGAGATATTTAGTTACATTTCCTGCGAATCTCTCTGTAAAAGCATCAGTAATTATCAACGCCCTTCTTTCTCCCTCCTCAATTGTAGCTTCTAAATAATTTTTAACTAGAAATAAACCTACTTTACCTGCATAAATACGACTCGTGAAAAAATTCGACATGATTCCCCGCAACGCTCTTCCTCCCATTAAACCCATCATATCCTTTACTATATCCATTTCGTAAAAAGCTAGTTGTTCTCGTTTTTTATCCATGTTTATTTCACCAATATTTTTAAATAATACTTTTTTATTAAATTTCTTATTTCCATTTTAAATTTAATCTTTATAATTAATTTTAATCTAACGATTTTTTGTAAATATCTTTGGGAAAATTTTTTTAGTATTTTGAAATATTTGCTTCTCTAATTTGTCGACAGGAATATCTTTTAAACTTGAAATCCTGTTTAAAACATTTCTGATCATTGCGGGAGTCCCTATTTTCCCAGAATACTCTACAGGACCATCGCTTTCTAATAAAATGTGTTCTTTATCGATCATCATGGCGGTTTTTTTAACTGCGGGTGAATAACTAATAGCGGGTGTTATCGAAAAATAATATCCTCTCTCTATTCCTTGTTTTAAGTACTTTTCTGGCCCTGAATACCAGTGAATATTGACGTCAGGAATATTATAGGAAGGTAAAGTCTCAAAAACTAAGCCTTCTGCTCCTTTAACATGTAAATTAACAGGTAATTCTAATTCTTGGGCAACTGAAAGCATTTGATCAAATATTTTCTTTTGAAGAGGATATAATTTTTTATTTTTAACAAAATGATGATCTAAGCCAATTTCTCCTATTGCACAAATTTTTTCTTTATTTTTCCTAATTAATTGAATAATGGATTCTATTTGTTCTTCAATTTTAAGATTTTGACTAACTTCTTCTGGATGAATTCCCAACGCAGGATAAATTGAATCGTAAAGATCTGCTATTTCCAATATTCTTTCTAGACTCGTGGCGCTCATTCCTACAGAAATAACTTTTCCCACTCCAACCTTTTGTGCTTCTCTCATGACTTCGTCAATAGCCAAATAGAGATTCACGTGACAATGGATATCAATTAACATTTAATATCAACTATTTTTCATGAATTTAAAATTAATTAATAACAATTATTAATTCCATAATTATATAAAACTATTTATATAAATCTAAAACAAGATAAATGACTTTTAATGGGATAAAACTTTAAAGATAAAACAAAACAAGCGTTTTTATTCCTTTAAACTCTTATTTTCGTTGAATATTGTCATTGAAGTTATTCTTGCTCTTAATTGTGCAATTTTCATTACAAGTTTGAATTTTCTATTTGGTCCAAAATCTCCAGTTTCAAGCACGTGGTTCAATTCTTTTAATTTATCTAGTAAATATTTTTTAAGTTTCATTGGACTATAATGTCCGAGTAGTTTTGGAAGGGGCTCAATTTTGTCCATCTTTTTTAATCTTAATTTTGAGATGGCTTTAGCTAGTTGTGATTGAAACCCTTGAGATTCGAGTTTATCTACATCTCCTAGCATATCGAAAGAAATTTTTAAACCATCGATAAACGCTTCTAAATCTTCGATATCAATTTTGTCTCCTTCCATTTTTTCCCAAGATCTTTAAAATTAGTTTATATTATCACTAAGGTTTTAATAAATTCATAAGATATTTTAATATTTATAATTTTCACGATAAAATTTACATTTATAAGATTGTAAAAAGTTCTTTTAATTTCAAACCATTAAACCTTAATTATTATTTTTATTATTTTTTTCAATTTTTTCTTTTATTTGCTCTAAAATTTTAGTGATATCGGCTACGGATTCAATAATAAAATCAGGTTCATATTTAAGAAAATTTTCTTTTTTGAAAATTCCGGTCAAAACGCCAATTGTTACAGCGCCAACAGATTTTCCCATCATTATATCAGAATGTACATCTCCAATGACAACGCATTTCTTGAGAGGAACTCCCATGATGATTGAAGCTTTATTAATGCTTTCGGGGTGTGGTTTCAAATGTTTAACTGAATCTCTAGTAATAATTTTTCCATCAAGTCTTTGATAAAACTCAGGAAATTTTTTAAGCCGATCATCTACTTCTTTTGTCGAAGATGTAGTAGTAATTGCATATTTATAGGAATTATCGTCTAATAAATTAAAAAGTTCTTCTGTACCTTCAAATAATTTAATTTTTTCGATTTCTTCTTTGAAAATTTTACTAGATATTATCATGGCTTTAATTCTTTGCTTGAAAGAGAGCCCAAGTTTTTTGAAAATAGACCACATTACTTTTTTCACCAAGTTTTTATGATTTTCTCCTTGAATTATCTCATATACAAGTTCATCTATCTCTTTATCTAATTTTTCGTTAGTTTGAATATTGAATTCTTCATGAATTTGCTTTTCTATGATATCGGCTATTTCCGTGCTATTAATCAGCGTGCCATCTAGGTCAAATACAAAACCTAATTTATTTGTCATTATAATACTTAAAATGAAAACACGCAATAAAGGTTTACTAACTAAGGTTAGAAAACTTAATCTTTTTATGCGATAAAATCAAATTATAGTAATAAAAAAAATCTGATGTCTTTTCAAAAAATTTGAGGTTTCAATCGTGATTTTTCAAAATTTATCGAATATTTTACCAATGGATATAATAATTATTACTTGTTGGCTAGTTGTAATAATTTCATTCGTTATTTTAGCAATTTTTTTAATTTATAAATCAAAAGACAAACCAAAAAGAATAAAATTTTATTTACTCGCAATATCAATCTTTTTTATTCTTTATTGCGTTAACAGATTAATCTTTTTCGTTCATGAATTGACTTTTGAACCTAATTTTGTATGGAGCTATACCATTACTGAACTCAACAATGTTTACGAAAGTAATCCCTCTCTTTCTGAAAATTATAGCGTGTATTGGCGAATTGCAACAATTGTGGGCTCAATTGGTTTATTATTCTTTCTAATTGGATTAGAATATCACATGTTAGAAAAAAAATCAAAATTTTTACTTTCAATATTTCAGGTAATAATTAGTACATTTTCAATAATATTAGGCGTTTCAAAAGGAGACGAATTAACAATAGCAAAAATCTTGTTATATATCGGAATCCTCCCCGCATTAGCTGTACCATTTATTTATTTCTATTTTGCTGCAAAATCAAAAGGAGCCGTAAGAAAAAGAGCTTTAGGCGCCGGATTTGGATTCTTGATTTTTTATATAGGCATAGCAATAAATAGTTCAGCGGGAAAAAATATCTTTCAATTTTTCTATTTGGTAAATATAAATGGTATTTTATTCTCGTATATCCTCTATGGCATCTTAGTTCCAGTAGGCTTAATAATATATGCAAAATCAATAAAATTTTAAAATTAATTTTTGATTCTAGTTAAATTATTTTAATCGCTTCAGGAAATAATAATACCAAATTATAACCTTTTTGTGATCTCCTTTTATTTTATCTTTAAACCAAATAAGCTAAATCGTTTAAAAATAATTCTGCGAGAGTGTATAAAACTTTAGTTCTTAAATTTTTATCATGAAGCCTTATTTTATCGGAAAATTCGATCTGAATTGTTTGACTTCCAGAAAAATTAGAGGCACCATATATTTGAGTAATGTACCCTCCAGTTAAAACGTATTCTTTCCTTCTTGGACGACCCGGAGCAATTGGCACGCCTATTTCAAGAAATTTTTTTATTATTTTACCTCTGATATTTTTATCCCAATCTCTTCTTTTGGGAAGAGGTTCCAAAAAAAGTGAACTCAAATTATTCGTTCCTAAAATTAATTCTACATCTCGATACCCAGGAGGGCGCTTATTTTTCTCGAAACCGTGAATATCTATTAATAATGAACGACCAAACGATTTTATATTATTTAAAATCAAATCTTTAATTTTTTGGTGATAAAAAAGATAGATCTCTCGACCAAGGGAAGAATTTTTGTCATGTGCTTCAACTTCAGGACGATTTAAATCGATTTTATTTCGACGCACCTTTGATATTAAAAATGAGGGGCTCTTATTAACGGATGTTTTCTCCTCAAAATAAGTTTCAATATAAGCAATTAATTCCATAGCAATTTCGATAGTACGCTTATCTATTCCAAGAACACCCGTGGATCTTTGAGGAATACTTTCAAGATTAAATGTCCCTCCGTGAGGAACCGAAATAATGAGTGGGATTGTTCCTTTGTTGAATTTGATGTAGTCTTTTAAAACAACCATCGTTAATATTAAAATTATTTAATTAGACAAGTTAAAAAAAATAAAGATTTAAAAATTAAGAAATAATACTGGCTGTGTACCAAATTGTGAAATATCGAAGTACGAAAAAGAAAATTAGCCAAATAATAAATGAGGTTATCCCAAAGAGGTAATACGCCCATATATTTTTATCTTTTTCAAAGATAAGATAGGCAAAAAGCCAAGTACCAAGTGCACCAATTACTCCTAAAATTACATCTGTTAGAATGTTTTGCCAACTATCTGCTCGCCCTTCGAATTTTAGTCCTATTTCTATGAAAATAATATTTTCTAAGAATTCCCATAAGATCAAAACGACTAGAGTGCATATAAAAACAAATAGCAATGAAAAAATTGGAGTATGTCCTTTATTTTTTGGTATGGTGTAAAACAACGATAAAATGAGAAACGCACCAACGCCAAAAGTAATATGCCCGATGGAGAAAAAATCGAACCAAGATAGCCCGACTTCGTCGAGTGTTGTCGCAATTATTTCGTTAAAAAACATGATTCCTTCTAACTCTTTTTTTTATTTTTTTAATTCTTATTAAGTATTTTAAATATATATATTTAAAAATAAAATCATTTTGCTATTTAAATAATTAATAGTCAGATTTTTGAGAGTGTTGAATTTTTGCCCAAAGATACAGCTTTTGTGATATATTACCTAAAAAAAAACATTTACAGTTTTAACGCTTTAATAGCAGCTTTAGAGACTGATGAGAAAATTAACGACCTTGACTATTTTTTTTTTACAAATGAAAAAGACCTTATTCTTGGGTTAAACGATATCATTAAAAAATACGAGAAGGTCGTTGTAGGAATTTCCTTCTTTACAACACAGTTGTGGGATATTAATTCTCTAACAAAAATATTAAGGAAGAGATATGGAAATAACATCATGCTTATAGCAGGTGGACCACATCCTACAGGGGATCCTAAGGGGACTCTTAAAATCGGATTTGATGTTGTCGTGGTAGGGGAGGGCGAGGAGACTATCATGGAATTATTTCATGATGTGGATTTTAAAGACATTAAAGGTATTGCGTATATAAACAACGAAAAAAAATATTATTATACGGGAGCACGCCCTCCTATTGATTTAGAAAAGTATGGTCCCTTTCCTATTAAAAATGTTAAGTTTGGTGCTATAGAAATAACTAGAGGATGCCCATATGCTTGCTATTTCTGTCAAACATCTCATATTTTAGGAAGGCGGACGAGACACAGGAGTATTGAATCAATCTGCAGATATATCAAAATCTTGAAAGAATATAATAAAACAGATATTAGATTTATTAGCCCAAACGCCTTTTCTTACGGCTCCTTAGACGGAAAATCTTTAAACATCCCTCAATTAGAAGAATTACTGGTTAAAATCAAGAGAATAATTGCTCCAGATGGAAGGATTTTTTTTGGTTCTTTTCCTTCTGAAGTAAGACCTGAACATATTTCTGAAGAAACGCTGGAATTGGTTTTAAAATACGCTGCTAACGATAATATCACAATTGGAGCACAGTCAGGTAGCCAAAAAGTGTTAGATTTTTGCCATAGAGGGCATAAAATTGAAGATATTTACAATGCTGTCGAATTAACCATAAGAGCGGGGCTTAAGATTAATGCAGATTTCATTTTTGGGCTACCTAAAGAAACAGAGGAAGATATCGATCTTACAATTAATGTAATAAAAAATTTAGCAAAAATGGGCGCAAAAATTCATGGACATTACTTCATGCCATTACCACAAACTCCATTTGCGAAAGAACCTCCGGGACACATGAATGAGAAATTAAGAAAAACAATAAAAGAATTAACGTCAAAAGGATTTGCATTTGGAAATTGGATGAAACAAGAAAAAATCGCAAGGAAAATAGCTCTCTACATGAAAACAAAAAAGATTTAAACAATTCTATTCGATTTTTATCGTAAAAAAGATTTTTAGCAAATTAAATTAAGAAAAAAAAAATAATAATTTTAGATAGTTGCTCCACAATAAGAGCAGTATTGTGCACCATCTTTACTTACAGGAGTTCCACAATTAGGACAAAAAGTGGATTTTTCTTGAGCGGGTACTTGATCTTGCGTTGGAATTGGTTTCATTTGACCAGTCTCACCTGAAAATTGACCTCTTAACGCTCCGCGAGCTTTTAAATCTAAAATAATTGCTTGCACGTCTTTTCGACTGATTTTGGTTTTTCCAACTATCTCCTCAATGGAAGCGTTTGGATTTTGCTCAAATTCGTATTTTACCACGTTTCTTAATTTATCCCTGTTAGTCACCGCACGTATTTGACCAATTAAAATTGAAATTCCTATTAATAAAAAAATGAACCCTATCCACCAAAAATCCCTAAAAGGTCGAAAACCACCTAATAATGTATTAATACCCCAAAAAATAAATCCTCCTGCAATAATTAACCCACAGATGTTAAATCCTTCAGAATATTGATTTTTTTTATAATGCATGAAATCACAAAAAATTTTCTTTAATTTATAATTAGTAAAATTCATATAAATATTTTGAAGGGACCAATTTTTATTGTTAAAGATTTTATATCTAATTTTTAAAAGAATACAAAATATGAAAAATATTGAGATTTAATTTAAAAAACACATCTTTTGTTGAAAAATAAATAGACCTAAAATCTATGATGAATAAGTAATTTTATCGTTTTTAGCAAAAGAATACCATGGCCTTTAGGCCATGGATGAATTTTGCAATAAATTATTAATCGTTCTCAGAATATACATTTAAATATAAAAATTACTTCTAAAAAATTAATTAATGACGTTCGATTACGCAATTAAGATACGAATCTATCCGAACAAAAAAC
>JAUWRB010000057.1 GCA_030610785.1 Promethearchaeota archaeon
AAGGTGAAGAAGTTATATTTTCCGTTCCTTCAGGAAATTTTGGAAATCTAATGGGCGGGTTAATCGCAAGTAAGATGGGGCTTCCGGTTAAGAAATTTATTTCTGCAGTTAACGAAAACGACGAATTCCCGAGATTTTTAAAAACAGGAGTTTATAATAAAGTAGAACCAAGCGAAATGTGCATCTCAAACGCAATGAATGTAGGACATCCTTCAAATCTAGCTAGATTAATTGATTTATACGGTGGACAAATTGATGAGACGGGAATAATGCTTAAAACTCCAAATTTGGAGGAAATCAGAAAGGATATGATCTCTTATTCTATAAACGACGATTTAACAAAAAAAACCATTATTGATTTTTATAATAAATATAAAAAAATTATTGAACCACACGGAGCAGTTGGATGGGCGGCACTTCAGATTTATCGCAAAAATTTTCCAGCTCATGATAAATATAAGGCCATTAATTTAGAAACAGCAGACCCAGCTAAATTTCCTGACGAGATTATTTCATTGATTAACATTATACCTAAAATGCCAGAATCTTTAAGAATTATTAGCAATAAAGAGGAGAGACTTAATCCCGTAGAAATTTCCGATTATAAAGATTTTAAAGAATTTTTACAAAAAGGTAAATAATCGCTTCTATCTCTTATCTCATGTATAATCATCTAATTCCATCTTATATCTCATGTATAATTATTTAAACGAATTTTATCTTACATCATGTATAATTATTTAAACGAATTTTATCTTACATCATGTATAATTATTTAAGTGAATTTTATCTTACATCATATATAATTATTTAAGTGAATTTTTATCTTACTTTATTAATCTTCAAGGTGAAATTTTTGGAATACTTAAAAGAAGAGAAAACAATTGGTCAAAAAATATTATTCACGGGGCTCGATGACGCAGGAAAAACGTCAATAATTACAGCGTTAAAAAGGGAATTCTCTAAAATTGCCTTTTTAAAACCAACAAGGGGGGCGCAAAGAAGAATTTTCGAATTTTTGGGAAAAGAAATAAGCTCGTGGGATCTCGGGGGACAATTAAAATATAGAATCCGTTACCTAAAAAGCCCAGACAAGTATTTTGACAACACTGAAATCGCAATCTATGTTATTGATGTGCAAAACAAACTAAGAATACCTGAAGCTATTAGCTATTTCAAAGATGTTATAGAGCAATTTAAAAAGTTAATGATTGAACCACCAATTTGTGTTTTCTTTCACAAATTTGACCCATCTCTGGTTAAGAATGATTCCAACGAATTAAAAGAATTAAACGGACTAATAACGAATTTAAAAGAAAAAATAAAAACATTTTCGTTTTACGAAAAGATTTATTTCTATAACACTTCAGTTTACGATTTTTCAAGTATCATGAAAGCAATGTCAGAGATTTTATTAGCCATATTTCCAAAATCTCAATTAATCGAAAAAACAATAGAGGAATTTTCTAAAAAAATTAGTTCTGATGGGGTAATCGCTATTGACGATAATTCTCTTATTATTGGCTCTTATTTCATGGATGAAAAGACTAAGATTATTTTAAGCGGATGCGTTCCCTATTTTTTAACTTTAAACGATAGCTTTAAACATATCCCGATACAATCATCCGATAATCAGATGATTGTTCAACGGTTTGAGAAATATTTTATTTTCAAGCAAATATCGTTAAGAGAAAGTAGTCCTCCTTATTACATTCTCTTACTCAAAAATATCCCGCATGTAAATCAAGAAGAGTTCAAATCATTAGGAAATTTACTAAAAGAAATCTTATATAAATGACAATTAAAAAAGAGAAATTTATATAAAATCCTTATTCTAATTATTATTAAAAGATTAAGGCGGAATTTTTTGGAATATTTAAAAGAAGAGAAAACAACAGGTCAAAAAATACTTTTCACGGGGCTCGATGATGCAGGCAAAACTTCCATAATTTTAGCCTTACAAAGAGAATTTTCTAAGATTGCCATACTTTCTCCTACTAGAGGCGCGCAAAGAAAGATTTTTGAGTTTTTAGGGAAGGAAATTAGCGAATGGGATCTTGGTGGGCAAATGACTTACCGAATATCTTATCTGAAAAACCCCAATAAATATTTTGACAACACGGAAATTGTTATTTACGTTATAGATATTCAAAATGAACCCAGAATACCTGAAGCTATAAGTTATTTAAAAGATGTTGTTTATCAATTTTTAAAGTTACCTATTAATCCCCCAATTTATGTTTTCTTTCATAAATATGATCCTGTTTTAATTCGGAATAAACTGAACAATTTTATTGCTTTAACGGAAAAGTCAGAAGAGACCATGAGAAATGAATTAAATTACGAGAAAATTTATTTCTATAACACCTCAATTTATGATTTTTCGACCATCATGCACGCAATGTCAGAAATTCTTTTAGAGTTATATCCAAAAGCTCAATTAATCGAGAAGACAATAAAAGAATTTGCTAATAAAATAAATTCAGAAGGTCTCATGATAATTGATGAAAATTCACTTATCATTGGTTCATTCTACAAGGATGAAAAGATAAAAAAAATCTTAGACTCAGCAACGCCTTACTTTTTAACCTTAAACGATAGTTTTAAATTAGGAGGAGGATCAGAAGAACTGCTTCAAGATCAAGATCAAATATTAGTCCAAAGAGCCAATAGATATATTCTATTCAAACAAATAATTTTAAAAACTGGATTTTCTCCATATTATGTGATTTTAACGAAAAAAGGGCAATTTTTTTATAAGGATGATTTTTCTTCGCTTATTAACTTATTGGGGGAAATAATCTTTAGATAATTATTAAATCTTTACATATTTAAATTTATTTTAATTTTTGGTCGATTGCATCAATTTTTTAAATAAAAATTTAAATCGATCGAAACTTTTTTTTTAACTTTAAGTTAAGTAAAAAAAGATTTAAGTGAAATTCTTGGATTTGAAAAAGTTTAAAATCAATTAAAATTTTTAATGGATGAAAAAATGTCAAAAACAAAACTAGATTGGTTAGAATTTAAAGGTCTGAATGAACAAGAAATAGAAGAAAAAGCCAAAGAAATACTTGGCATGATGACTTTAAAGGAAAAGGCAAAACAAATGTCTGGTGATGGTACTCTTCTTAGAAATCTAATACCATTGGCTATTAGATATAATATGAAGCCTCTCCCAGCAGGCGTGAATAAAAATTTAGGAATTCCTGGTGTAAGGTTTTCAGATGGCCCTAGAGGCGTGGTGATGGGTAAATCGACTTGTTTCCCTGTTTCTATGGCAAGAGGAGCATCATGGGACATAGATTTAGAAGAGAAGATAGGAAATGCCATTGGAATAGAAGCAAGAGCAAAGGGAGCCAACTACTTTGGAGGAGTATGTATAAATTTGCTGAGACATCCCGCATGGGGAAGAGCTCAAGAAACTTACGGTGAAGATCCTTATCATTTAGGAGAGATGGGCGTTGCATTAATAAAAGGAACCCAAAAACATGTAATGGCTTGTGCTAAACATTATGCGTGTAATAACATGGAAAATACTCGATTTAAAGTAGATGTTAAGGTCGATGAAAGAACCTTGAGAGAAATATATCTTTCACACTTTAAAAAATGTGTTGAGGCAGGGGTAGCATCTATAATGAATGCATATAATAAAGTAAATGGAAAATATTGCGGTCATAATCGTCACCTTTTAACGGATATATTAAAGAACGATTGGAAATTTGAGGGTTTCGTCATAACAGACTTCCTTTTAGGTATTAGAAGGGGTAATTTGGCGGTAAATGCAGGTGTTGATATTGAGATGCCTTTTCAATGGCGAATGAAACCAAAGAAATTAATCAAATATCTCAGGAATGGCGAAATTACAGAGGATCAAATCAATGAATCTGTTTTAAGGATATTAAAAATGCTAATTCGATTTGAACAAAAGGGAGATGCAGATCTTTATACTAAAGATAAAATCTTATGCGCTGACCATGTTAATTTAGCACTTGAAGCCGCCAGAAAAAGCATAGTTTTATTAAAAAACGAGGGAAATGTCTTGCCACTTAATCGCGATAAAATTAATAAGATCGCTGTAATTGGCAAACTTGCAGATTTAGAAAATACAGGAGATCGTGGTAGTAGTAGAGTATATCCCCCTTATGTAATCACATCACTTGATGGGATTAAAAAGGCCGCGGGGAATTCAATCGAAATTTTTTATAACAATGGAGAATCAGTTCAAGAAAAAAAGGATATTATAAAAAATTCTGATGTTGTCATAATTGTGGTAGGATATACTCATGCAGATGAAGGAGAATATGTACGAACAAAAGGAGGCGATAGAGATTTTCTAAGATTAAAACAAATTGATGAAAAATTAATATTAGCTGTTTCAGCAATTAATTCAAAGTGTATTGTCGTACTTGAGGGAGGCAGTGCTATTATTACTGAAAATTGGAATGATAAAGTTCCTGTCATGATCATGGCGTGGTATCTTGGAATGGAAGGAGGGACAGCATTAGGAGAAATTATTTTTGGTGATTTCAATCCATGTGGGAAGTTACCCATAGTATTTCCTAAATCTCAAGATCAGCTTCCTTATTTCGATAAAAATGCATTGGAAATAGAATATAAATATTATCACGGATATAGATTAATGGATAAAAATGATTATAAGCCTGCTTTTCCATTTGGTTTTGGTTTGAGTTATACGACTTTTTCTTATAAAAATTTAAATATCGAGAAAAATACGATAAATAAAAACGAAAGCATTAAGATTAGTATTGATATTACTAATACAGGTGATAGTGCGGGCGAAGAAATAGCTCAGATGTATGTTGGATATATTAATTCAGCTGTTGAGCGCCCAATTAAGGATTTAAAAGGTTTTTTAAAATTCAAACTTAATCCCGGTGAAACCAAAACCTTAACTTTTAATTTAAACGGAAAAGATTTAGCATATTACAATAAAGATAAAAATGAATGGGTAATAGAAGAAATTGAATATACCGCGCTAGTAGGACCATCATCAAAAACAGAAGATTTATTAAAAATTAATTTTAAAATTTCTTCTTAAATTTTTAATTTCTTTTGCAAATTTTATGAAGATTAAAAGATCGCATTAAAGAGTACTTTAAAAGTTCATGATTAATTGCTAACATTAATAATATTGAATTTTTATGATTAATAATAGTGAATTAAAAGAAAATTTGAAGAAGGTTTTTCGCGATTATTATTTGTTAAAATTGTGGATCCACGAATAGTGAAGACGCAGGGATAATCTGTAGGAAATGCGGAGCACTTCTCCCAGTTGGTTCTAAACCACCACGGATTCGATTTCCTTTAAACCAGAAGGAAGAAATTTCTAAGCAAGAAAAAGAATCTAGCTTGATAACACGTGCCATAATAGATTCTAAAGAGAAAGAGGAGAAAAAAAGACCGCGAGTCTTGTTTAATATTCCCTTAAAAAATAAAGAAGAGGCTCCTTCTCAAGAACCAAAAAATATGATGGTTTCAGAAAAAAAAAATCAAATTATATCAACTATTCCTTCAAAAGACAAAAAAGTACCTATTAATGTTAAAACCAATTTTTTACAGGAAGTTACACCTCAACCATTTTCGGGGTCCATTTATAATAAAAAATACAGCCTAAAAAAAAAGGAGCCTATACATGTTAACAGCAACGAACCAGAACCCCAAACAGCACCAATACCTCAATCAACACCAACATCTCCAAAAACTATTTCGAATGGAACTTCGGAAAATGATTCTACATCTTTAAAATGGAAACAATTAGAAAAAGATATGATAAATGTATTGGGGGTTCTTTCAAAAAAGTTCAAAGTTTCAAAAGAGGAAAAATCTAAGCCAAAACCAATTAAAGTCGAAAATAGAATACCACCTACCAGCATGAACGAAATTTTAATGCAATTAATGACAATAGATGTGAATATTGAAGCTTCTGCAATAATAAAAACAGATGGAACGATATTAGCGTCAGCTATATCTAACAGAATTACTGACTCGTTATTTGCCACGATTGGACAAAACCTTTCTCTAATTGGAACCGATATCATAGATGGGCTAAATGCAGGGAAATTAAAATCGGTCTCAGTGAAAGGAACTGAAGGTGTCTTAGACTTAGCACCCATAGATAAGGGTTCTCCGCTCGTTAAAGATATGTTATTGATTATCTATTCGTCTCCAAAAGTAAAAGGAGGCGTAATTAACATTGCGTCTAGTCTTATAAAAAAACAAATTAAAGATTATCTTGGAGTTAAATAATAAATCCTTAAAATAATTGTGTTTGTATATTAACTTTATTTATTTCAATTACTTTAAAATATCGCAAGTTCTTTTGTAATTCTTGTAAAAAAGCATTAAAATTATATATCGAAACGAGCGGAACTTGATTGTCGTTCAGTTTAATACTATTATCTTCTAGAGATACCATCGCTGGAATTAATTTGAATGGTAAATGACGCTTTACTTTAGGATTTACACCTAAAAGTTTTTGAATGAGATTAGAAAAAGCTTCCGGATTTTTTTCCAGCGCTTTAACCCTGCGATATTGTAAATTCGCTGCCTTATTTATCGCACCAAAAGAATCTTTTCGTTTCCATTGTTTAGCATCTATTATCAAAATAAAGGATTGATAAATTCCTATTACGTCAATTTCGTATCTCTTTTGAGAAGTAATTGATTTAAAGTTAGACTTGTCAGAAAATCTAAAATTTTTTATTGCTTTATAATTATTTCTTAATAAAATTTCCTGAATTAAGGCTTCAAAACCGTTATAATCTACCAGTTCGGAAAGATTTTTAATATCTAACTCAAGATATTTTATTCCGTCTAAAATAAATAAAACCTTATCGATTACAATGTAATTGATGTAATTGCCCTTTTTGATTTTAACGAATTCGAAATTATTCAAGAATTCTTTAAGCTCAAATTTATCAAATCTTTTTAGAAAATTAATATCAGAAAATTCGAACCATGCTTTTGTAATATTTTTGTCGGTTTTTTTTAGAATTTTATAAATTTCGGAGAAAAAACTTTTTAGAGCCGAATAATTTAACATGAGAGATATTAATCATACTAATTTAAATAAAAGAAAGAGACCATTAAAAAAGTAATTTTAAATTAATAATTATTCTTTTTAATTGTTCAGAACTTTATAATTTTATAAGTTTTATATTAAAAACAATTAGTTATTTTGGAGATCATGCATCTACTACCTAATGTATTCCGAACTGAAGGAGACATTGTAAAATTTGACCCGTCTAAAATATTTGATAGTATCATAAAAGAGACGGGACTAAATGAAGAAGATACTAAACACATTACTGAACTTGCTGTAAGGAGGATTATAAGCTCGGGAATAAAATTTCTTTCAGGACCGCATATAAGGGAGATTGTTTGTTCAATTCTTTCAGAACAACATTTTGAACAAGAGAGAAAGCTATATACGAGAATTGGCATGCCATTGATGGATTATGAAAAAATACTTGAAAAAGGTCCTAAAAATAAATTAAATGAAACAATTAATCCTGAAAAAATACATCACTGGGCTGCGAACCAAATAGCTGAAGAATACACGCTTTTAAGAATTCTTTCTGACGAAGAATCTAAAGCGCATTTATACGGCGACATCCATGTTCACAAATTAAGATATTTTGATTTAAGACCTCTAAGTCAAATCTGGGATCCTCGATTAATATTAAAAAATGGTCTTCCTCCAGTAAGTAATTACCCTCTCTGTTGTAAAGCAGGTCCCGCAAGTAATCTTAGAACAGCCATTCATCATTTAATTCAATGGTTAGGAATGGTACATGGTGAATTTAGTGGAATTCAAGGATACGAGTTCATAAATGTTTTTTTAGCACCCTATGCTAAAGGATTAAACGATAGAGAAATAAAACATGAGATAAGGAATTTAGTATACGAAATAAATCAATTATCTGCGGTAATTGGGCGAAAAATTCCCTTAACTTCTATTTCGTGTTGTCCTACAATAATAAACGAGTTTTCTAAACTTCCTGCTACAGGGGCGCACGGAAATAATATAGGTGTTTATGGAGATTACGACGATGAATGTTTGAAGATCTTTAATGCTCTAACAGAAATCTTTAAGGAAGGAGATTATAGTGAAAAGGCATTCGAATTTCCAAAACATTTTATTTTATTTAATGAAAAATGGTTGAACGAATATGAGAACGCGTATTCAAAAGTTTGGGAAGAAATATTACGAATGAAAACGCCGTATCTCGTTAACTCATGCTCAAATTGGATTAAAAACAAAATAAATAAGAGGATATCGCTTGATTCTTTAAATTACGGAATGCTCCAAAATATTAGCTTAAATTTGCCAAGATATGCGTTCATGGTTAAGGATGAAAACAAATTCATGGAAATTCTAGGAGAAATGATGGATCTGAGTTTTGGGATATTAATAAAAAAGTACAACATCATTAAAAGGAGGTTAAATACAAGACATTTGCCTTTATGTAGCTGTCTTATTGAAAATAAGCCGCTATTTGAATTAGATAAACAAGATCTATCGATTAATTTCGTTGGTTTAAATGAAGCCGTTAAATTTTTAACAGGCTACGAGCTCCATGAAGATTCTGATTCATTTAATTTCGGCAAAAAAATCGTAAAGGAAATGAATCAAATTTGCGTTCAAGCCTCAGAAAGAATTAATAAAAAATTTGTATTAAAAGAATACCTTTCAGAAACTCTAAAATATAGATTTGCTAAATTAGATTTAAAACATTTTCCAAAAATAGCAATATCTCAAAAAAATAAAATAGGAGATTATTACACGAATTCTGCGCATTTTCAAAAACATGCTGACATGTACTTGCTTGAAAATATTAAAAAACAAGGTAAATTTCATCCATTAATTCAAAATAGCATTTTGCAAAACATTTCCTTAAATGATATTGAAAAAGAATATAAAAATTTAAGAGAATTTGTAAAAATCATATGTAGCAGTTCAGATATAGCGTGTCTAAAATTCGTTTAAAAAAAAAAAAATCTAATTTAGTATTTTAAATTTAATCTCCTTACCTCTATTATTAAAACATTTAATACTACTCGTATTGTAAGGATAAGCTATAATAAAATTGAATTTTTTTGTCTTAAAAACATTATTAATATCAATAAGAGAAGGGTTAGGATTTCCAGAAGGATGTGAATGAATAGTTCCCTCAAGAGTAGGATCAAAACCTAATCTACTAGGAAAAAAAACCCCTGAATTGGTAGACATGAGCGCACCAGGAGGTAGAATATATTCCGAAGCGACTCCATTAACGATCCTTAAAAGTCCTAATATCTCTTTTGGATGTTGATTTTTACATAGTGCTAAAATTCCGTAAAGGAAATCTTTTTTAATACTTATTTCTTTTGATTCTAAATTTTCAAAAAAAATTAAAATTTGATTAATTAGTTCAATAATAGAAGGAGGTGTTTTTTTTTCCCAATTTTTTAACATGGGAATAATTTTATTAAGTTTTCTGGATGCTCGTCCATATTTACTAATTAAATAAACGATAGGGTTTTTAGGATATTTATCAAAATTGATTTTCAAAAAAAAATTATCTTTTAATGGAATTTTGACATGAGAAATATAATTATCGTAAGTTATCGCATTAGGATAAAATTCAATTATCTTATAATATTCATCTTCAATATTATTATTCATAAAAATCCTTAGAAATTTAAATATTATATAAATTTTAAAAATTACCCATTTTAATAACTATAAGTTCTTCAATTAATTATCTAAAATCAATAACATTAAAAAATTTAAAATCATGAATATTATAGAAGAAAATTAAAAAATTAATTGCGTTAAATTGGAAATAGAGAACGAAGTTCAAAAAAAAGAAAAAAAAATAGGCAATTTAATATCTTCAATTGTTCTAAGCGTTTTTGAGAATAGCGGACCAACGCCAGTTGTATATTTTCCTGAAGATATGGATAATATATCTCTTTTACTCATCGCGATGAAGACAATCTCGATTCTAATGGGAGAGTCAATATACCAAGATGGTGAAACTCTTGATGAAATCAATTATTTTGGAATAATTCCATTTCCTGATTTAAAATTAATTGGTCTTACTTACTTTTTCTTAATACCGGATGAAAAAGCGCGTGGAAACGCTAAAGCTACAACTATTACTTTATTAATTGAAGAAAAAAACAACACATTTTTCTACGAAAATATGAAATATTTAAGAGTAATTCTTGATAAAACAGCAAGTCAAATTCAGAAGGCTGAGGGACTCGACGAGTATACAAAGTTAATAAATGATATGAAAAATGAATTAACGGAATTTACGAAAGACATTAAAGACCCGTTCTCAGCAAAAAGAAAAATAAAAGTATTATTTTTGGGCTTAGATAGGGCTGGTAAAACGAGTTTTCTCTTCGGAATTAATAAAAAATATTCTGAAATCATAAAAGCGTCCCCTACTAAAGGTGTAAAAAGAACCGAAGAAAGACTATTCTCCGAACAAAGTTCACAAATTTCAATTTGGGATTTAGGAGGACAGCGAACATATCGAGAAAAATACCTAGAACAAAGCAAAATTTATTTATATAACATGGATTTATTATTTTTTGTAATAGATATTCAAGATACTAAAAGAATCGAAGAATCCTTAAATTTATTCAAAAAAATATTAACTTCTTTAAAAGCGCTGGACGAATACCCTCCAATAATCATAATTTTAAACAAATATGACCCAGATATAAAGGATTCTGAAGAAATCATCAATAATTTAAAACTCGTCACAGAAAGAATAAAAAATAATTCTGAAGTATTCTTCACAAAAATCTTTACGACTACAATTTTCGACCATTGGTCTCTTATTTCCGCATATTCGTATGGCCTCTCTCAATTGAGTCCAAATAGAGAATTATTTCGAAGCCAATTGAAGCATTTCGCGAAAAAAACAAAATCAGAAGCGTTGCTGCTGCTAAATGAGAATGGAATAATTTTAAGTAATTATTCGAAAGATACTATATCAGCAAAGGTGTTTGAGATTTCTGCTCCTCACTTTCAAACTTTATATAAAACTTTTAAGGAATTCAAATTATTAAAGCAAGATTTTATAGTTTCATCGGGAATATCGGATGCCGCAAAAAAAGTGATTTTTAAAAAAATTCAAGTTAATAAGTACAGTTTATATTTGCTTCTTTTCATGAAAGAGTCCCAGGGAATTGAAAATATTGAAAAAAATTTAGGGAAATTTTCAAGTAATCTCGCAGGTTTAATATCTACTTATATCTAAGTCTATTTTTTAAAAAGAAAAATGGTTTTTTTTTAAATAAAAAAACATGCATTAATTCATAAGAATGAATTTATACTATTTTTATAAAATAAAATTTTATTAGGTTAAGGTTGATTTATAAAATCTATTTAATTGATGGAGATAGTTCAATATCACTTTTGGATGTAACTTTTAAGTTTTTAAAAAAAATTCAAGACAATATCATTACCGGATTTTTCAACGTAATTAATAGAACGATTGATAATATTCATGAAGCAATGGCAAAAGGAAGAAAAGTAAACGATATGAACAGAGTCATAGAATCTGAAGATTCTACTATTATTATTTATTATCATCCTTTATCAAGAGTGTTATTTTGTGTCATTTCTGATGCTGATGACAACACTGAAAGAATAAAAAATGTAACACATATAATTGCGAATCGGTTCTGGAAAAAACACCGTTCTGATTTAAAGATGTTTAGAGCAACAACGGAAAAAAGTAGATTTCATACTTTTGTAGCAGACATTGAAAACCTAACTAATGGCGGTCGAATTGCCGAAATCTTCCCCGACCTATTGTTAATTAAAAATGTTTTAAAAAAGATACTCTCCATGGGCATGTTAACGGATTTTGATTTTGAAGTAGCGTTATTATGTAATGGAAAAAATTCTCCTCTTAAAATTTCTAGGAGTCTAAAAAAAAACCTTTCCGAAATAAATGAGGTTTTAAAAAAATTAGAACAACTTGATGTTGTTAGGATTTAGATAGAGTAAAATTACATTAGTTTAAATAGAAAAAATTAAAAACTTTTGAGATTTAATTAAATTACATTCTTATAAAGAAAATTTCAAAACAGTGCATTAAATATGGAAAATGAAAATAAAATTGTTGCCGTGGTATTATCTCCAGCAAAAACCGCCCATTTAAGAAGGGGAAACGGGTTCTCACTGGAAGAAATAAAAAAAGCGGGAAAAACCGTAGAATCATTAAAAAAATTAAATATTAAAATAGATTATTTTAGAAAATCCATTCATCAATCAAATGTGGATCAATTAAAAACACTTAAACCATTGGATAAAAAAGGAAAAAAAAGAGAACCTTTTGTTCTTAAAGAAAAGAAAATAACACCATATAAACCTAAAAAAGAGAAGGTTGAAGCTAAACCCGTTAAAGAAGAAAAAATACCTCCAAAAAAGAAAGAACTAAAAATTACACCTGCTAAGAAGGAAAAAGAAAAAATAAAAGCAACTCCAATAAAAATAGATGCTGCTAAGGATGAAACTGAAAAAACACCGCTAACAGCACTTTCTGGATTAGGAGCAGCAACAGCTAAAAAGTTCTTAGAACTCGGCGTTGATTGCGTGGAAACTCTTTTAAAAGAGGATCCAGACGAATTAGGAAAATTAATCAAGGGTTGTTCGCCAAATAAGATAAGGAAATGGGTTCAAGAGGGTAAGGAATTATTATAATTAAAATTTAAAAAAAATCTTTTTTAAAAATACAAACTCAATTTGATCACATATTAAAATGCTTAAAAATTATTATATTGTTCATAAATCAGAATGTAATGTTATTATAAATAAAATTCCCATCTGGTTTAAGGAGGTTAAGTTTGATGGTGATCAGAATAATGGAACTGTTTTTTTTCATACATATAACGATTATAACGAAGATTGGGGTCCAAACGCAAAAATAGAGATGTCTTGGGAAAAAAAAGATAGAACTAGTTTTTATCACCCTAGAGAAGTACAAACATCTATTGACATATATAACGCAATAAATGTGGTTGTAACTGATAAAGAAATGGGATGGATACAGAGTCACGAATTTACAATTTGGCAAGGAAGGCGAAACAAGATGATTAGAAAAAAGTATTACGTGGAAAATTGTATTCACGGTATATTTTATTGCGATATATCCGAACGTATTTTTTCCATGCACGCAACCATTATCAAGGAACATTACGAAGGATTTAAACCTCATGTTATTGAATGTTATAATTCTATCGCATGTCATTAAGAGCTCCGATATTCTTTCTTCTATTTTTGTGCTAATATAAAAAAATTATCTTTTTTATTTGGTCCACCAAATTTTTTGAGCTCGTTTATTTGAAAATGTTTCGTTATTTTTTTGAGCTCCCTTTTAGAAAAGAAGTGATAAAATCGATTATATGTTTTTTTTTCGCTTGAAACCTTCCAAGGAACTATTTTATCCCCAAATTCCCTTAAACCCGCCTTTTTTTGTTGATTTTTATAATTTCGACTGAAACTTCGTTTAAACCAATCGATAAAAAAAAATTTCTTATATTTTTTCTGCCATCTTCGCCAAAGAGTTAAGAACAGAAATCCATTATTTGTTAATACATCATGTATTTCAAACATGGCTTTTTTTCTCTCAATATTACTTCTGCCGTGATGTAATGTTGCGATAGAAAAAACATTTTGAATTTTTTTAGCTCTAATAGGCAAGAATGTGAAGTCTCCAAGAATTAATTGTATCTTGTTATATTGTTCCTGAGAATATAACGCTTTATCTTTTAATTTTTCTCGTGCAATTTGTAAAAACGCTAAAGTATTGTCAATTCCAATCAATCTATTGTCTGAATTACTTAACAATATAAAATGTCTGCCATTAGCACATCCCAAATCCACGCTATATCCTTTAAATAAATAACCCTTGTTTTTTAAATAATTTAAAAAATTTTCAAATGAATACCACGGTTTTTTTCTCTTTAAATGATAATCTTTTGCGATATGGTTGTAAGAATGATTTTCCATTGATGATTACTGCCTCGATTTTTTTGAACAAGCGCTTCTTTATATAAAATAAAATGTATTTAATGATTTAAGATTAACAAAAAAAAAAACTCTATTTAGCGTTATTTGAAAATAATTTCTTTTTATTTCTCTCAATCTCTTTTTTTTTCTTCAAGTAAATTCCGCGCCTGGATATTACTATCGAATAGGAGAGCATGATCGTATAAAACCCGTATTCGAATATCCATGAAAGTCCTACAAATAAAGTCACCCATTCAAAAAATTTTACGGTTCCTTCTGTAATTATTGGGATAAATAACGCTCCAACTGCGACCAGAATATATAAACCAAAAAAAGATGCCGCTATAAAAACCATTATTACATGAAGGCGCGGCACGTTTGGAGTCTTTATTTCTGAAATTCCTATAAAAATACAACAAAACAATCCTCCGAAAAATATAAGATCTGCCGCAATTCCATGAAGAATTTGAAAACGACTTAATGGAAAAACTCCAACGAAAAAGAATCCGATTGATGAAATAATCCCGGAAATATATGCTAATTTGATAGTTTTGATGGCTCTTTTATTTCTTTTTTGTAAATATCTGTTTAAACTAATTTGAAAGAATAACATGACAAAACTAACCGTAATCATGCCACTATTGAAGACAAAATCAGAGCGATTAGGACCACCTCCGAGATCGCTTATCCAATGAGAAAAAATGGAAAAATTTGGGTCTACAGAGATATATAAGACATAGGCAACAGCAATTGAAATTATTAAAATTAACGCAGCTATTAAGCCAAAAAAGCCTCCGTTGATTTTTTCATAAAGAATATCAAGTCCTCTATTATGTTTTTTTTTTAATTTATTATAAAGAATATCAAGTTTTAAGTCATATTTTTTACAAAATTCGTAAATTTTTTTTATATATTTCATAATTTTTTGATTTTTTCTAATATTTTTGGGGTTTTCCCGACTAAAAATTTCGGAAGATTGCCATTTTTATTCAGATACATTATCTTTCTTTAGGATGAAATAATCATTGCTTCTTATAATCTTAAAAAGAATTTTTAAACTTAATAAAATCGAGTATAAGTAAAATAGTTCAGGATTATTTTATTTAGTTTTTAACCGTGCTTTAACCGTTTGATTTCCTCGTCCAAATCAACTCCGCTCTCTTGTGCTAACTTTTCTACAAAATCATCGTGTTCCATCCTCAAATGGCTCACCAAATCGTTTAAATCTTTTTCTTGAACTTTTTTTCTTGAAAAACAAATTACAACTAAATAATAAATGCAACTATCATCTTTTAATCTTTTGCTCTTGTCCTTAGGCTCCCTCT
>JAUWRB010000167.1 GCA_030610785.1 Promethearchaeota archaeon
TGTTGTGTCGCCACCTGTATCTGTTAAATTATTTAATCCACCTTCCGTTAAATTCATCCCAGGATTTATTGTTATCGAAGAATAAGTCTCATTAATATTAAATTGATATTTTTCGATAAATGAACCGGAATCGGGATATAGCGCGTCATCATCTTCTAACACGTGTTCCGTTGTATAATTTTTCTGAAAAGTAAAATTAAAATCTCCTGACGAGAGATACGTGTCATGTGCCGGAGCAGTAATGTTAAAATACTCTTGATTATCGAGAGAATACGATAAATTTTCCGCATAAAACCTAACGGTCTGATTATTTCCATTTCCCGTAATATAGTCCGTTAAATTTAAATTAGAATTAGAACTTAAAGGAAATTCATCGTTCTCTTTATTAAAAGGAGAATTATTTTCTCCGTTATCTATTATTGGAATTAAATTATTGAAAGTTTGGAAATTAGATAATAAAATTAACGAGGCGAAAATAAAAACAAAAATGATTCTTTTAATTTCCTTTTTCCGTATTGACAATAAAAAACAACCGAATTATCTAATTTCTTTATTTAATAAAATAATTTAAGAATATTAAAATTGTTTTTTAAATTTATTATTTAGATTAACAAAATGATAAAAAAAATAAATTTTTCAAAACAATTAAATTATTAAAACACGCTATTAAAATTTTAAATTTTAGAAGGAGTTATCATGAGTGAAAAATTAATAATTGATGAAATTGAAAATAATAAAGAAGAATATATTGATTTTCTTAGTACTTTAATTAAATCTGATTCGATAAATCCGCCTGGGAACGAAAAAAATGTAGCGATTGAAATTGAAAAGTATTTAAAGGAAATGAATATTAATTGTGAAATTTTTCCCTTTGGAGATAATCGAGCTAACTTAATCGCCTACTTGCACAAAGATTTTGAAGGTAGGAATCTACTGTTTAATGGACACATGGATGTAGTTCCTCCAGGTTCCGAAGAAGATTGGAAATATCCACCCCTTTCGGCTTTTATAAAAAGAAAGAAAACAATGCATGGTAGAGGAACAACAGACATGAAAGGTGGGTTAGCCGCCATGGTCATATCGCTAAAGATTTTAAAAAAATTAGGGTTAGAAATTTCTGGAAATTTAATATTGAATGCAGTTGCAGATGAAGAAACTGGTGGGCTATATGGTACACATTGGTGTCTTGAAAATGTATTAAAACCTAAATCAATTAAATGTGATTTTGCAGTTATAGGTGAACCTTCTGGGATAAATCCCTTGCCTAAAGCTATATTTCTGGGAGAAAAAGGACATCTTCTGTTAAAAATCGTTACAAATGGAATATCTTGTCATTCGTCTGTACCCTTTTTAGGAAAAAATGCAATTTACATGATGAGTGATATTATTCAGAATCTTGATAAACTTGAAGAATATGTTCCTAAAGTTGAGCCTCCAATGTCAGAAAGTAAAATGAAAGAATTAATTTGCTCAGCTTTTCCGAGCAAGGAAATTTTTGAAAGAATATTTAATGAACAACCGCTTTTAAAAAATGTAGTTATTTCACTTACTCAATTTACTAAATCTCTGAACATGATTAATGGTGGTATAAAAGAAAATGTTATCCCTGATAAATGTGAAGCGAAAATCGACTTTAGATTATTACCTGGTCAAACTCCTACAGAAATTATTGAAAACGTGAAAAAAGTTATCATGGAGATAGGATATGATGTCAAAGACGAACCAAAAGGAAATCCTGAAGATGTTTTTGTATATATTGAACCTTTTAACGCATCAGAAGCTTCATATTGGAAAGAATGGGAAAAATCCAATGACGTGAAGGATTTTTATAATGTTGTAGAGAGAATATATAAAAAAAAGCCATTTTATTTTCTATTACCTGCCTGTGCCGATGCTCATTACTATCGAAATTCGGGTTATTGTCCGGCTACAATCTTATTTGGTCCAGGAAGCGCAGAAACTGCTCATGCTATCAATGAATATATAGAAATTGAAGATTTTATCAATTCAATAAAGGTTTATGCTCTATTTGCCTATAATTTTTTGAAATAAGCTAAAAAAAGTTTAAAGATTTAAGGATATCATCGTTATTTAATAACAAATGAAAAAATAAAAATAGAAACTTATAAAAGATTTTTTTTTTATTATTTTATTAATTTTAAAGTAATAAGACGTTTTTAGAGAAAGATTTGCACGAATTTGCACGAAATTAAAGTAGAAGACACTGTAATATTAATAGATGTTTCGAGATCCATGTTTAAAAAAGATTTTGAACCTAATCGGCTAAATGTAGCTTTACAAGTAGCTGAAAATTTTATTAAAACAAAATTTATCATAGATCCAAAAGATAAAATTTCAGTATTATCGTTTGGAAAGATAGTTAGAAAATTAAGTCCCTTTTCTTACGATGAAGTTTTTTTAATTAAATCGTTAAAAAAGATTCAAATCTCTGGAAAAGGTAATGTCTACGAAGGAATTGCTTTTTCGCTCCAACTTCTTATTGAAGAAATGCGAAAAATTGGAGGTAAAATAAGTCGAATTTTTTTAATAAGTGATAATAAAATAAACATTGATTTTAATAATAAATTGCAAAAATTAATAAAAATAGCTAAGGGATTAGGTGTTTTTATAGACGTTTGTCAAATAGGGAAATCAGATGATGTTAAAAAAGTCTCTTTGAAGAGAATGACCCAATTGACTAGTGGAGAGTTTGGTTATTTCAATAACTCTAAAGCGTTAATAAAGGGGGGGAAATCATTTGCCTCAAAAAAATCTCTACAAAAAACATCGGATTATTTTTCCCCTAATAAGAAAAGTAAACTTCCGCCATTAATAAGCGAAGTCGCAATATCACTAAGAAGACCTATGGTTTTAGAAATTCGCTTAATGATGAATAGAAAAGATAAGGGTCAAGAAAAGTGTCAGATCTGCCATTCTATGAAAGCTCCGATGACTGGTGCTGATTTTTTTTCTGAAGGCAGATATTGTCCCTCCTGCGATAGACCAATGCATTTATCGTGTGCCGCTCAATGGGCTAAAAAAACAGAATATAAAGATAATGTCTTTCGCTGTCCATTTTGCTATTTTCTTTTAAAGATACCTAAATCCGTCTTGAAACTAATGGATATAACATCAACAAGTAATACCCAAAAAATAAAAATATTAGATGTGGTTGATGTTAATCAAACAAAAATGGAAGAGATACCCGAAGATAATATCGCTCAAATTAACGCATCTTGTTCATATTGTCACGGTATTTTTTTAGGAGAAACTAAAGTTTATAGATGCGAAAAATGTGGCTCTTATTATCACGAACCATGCCTTGAAAAAATGTATGGCGAGATCAAGGCTTGTAGGTTTTGCGGGACAAAAATTAGTTTTGCTTGATAATAATACTTAATAAAAACTTTAATTATCGAAAAATTCTTTTGTTATTTTTAACTATTTAAAAAAGCGAACTTTTTACGATAATTCTATACAAGGAGGTTTTATAAACTGTCTCAAAAAAATAAATGGGTTGTTACATCGGCGTGGCCTTATATAAACGCAACCCCGCACTTAGGAAACATGATTGGGAGCGTACTTTCATCAGATGTGTTCGCACGTTATTTAAGATTAAAAGGAGATGAGGTCGTTTTTGTCTCAGGATCAGACTCTCATGGTACGCCCGTTGCCGTTGCCGCAAAAAAAGCTAACGTGCCAGCCGAAGAATTAGCCATGAAAAACCACGCAATTATAAAGGGTTTATTTAAACGTTGGAATATATCTTATGATAATTACACTCATACTCATAATCCAATTCACATTAAATTTGTTCAAGACTTTTTTCTTGATGTTCAAAAAAATGGCTATGTTTTTGAGAAAGAAATTGAAATATTACATTGTAAATCTTGTAATATGGATCTTCCAGATAGATTCGTAGAAGGAACATGCCCATATTGTGGTGACGATGGTGCTAGAGGAGACCAGTGCGATAAATGTCAAAAATTATTAACGCCGCTTGAATTAAAAGAACCTCGATGTGCTATATGCGGTAATCCTCCAGTGGCTAAAATAACAAAACATTGGTACATGGATTTTCCGAAATTACAAGACCGTCTCGCAGAATTAATAAAAAATAACGCTATAATTCCCGCAAATGCTAGAACTGTATGTTTAAATAATATTTCAGAGGGACTTCCAGAACGGGCAATTACAAGAAATTTAAAATGGGGAATCCCAGCAAAATTCAAAGGTGCAGAAGATAAAACGATATATGTATGGTTTGAGGCAGTTTTAGGTTATGTATCAGCTGTAAAAGAATGGGCAGATAAAATCATTAAACAACCGGAAAAATTTGATTATTTCTGGAAAGATCCGAATACTAAGACGGTATTTTTTATAGGAAAAGATAATATTATATTTCATTTAATCATATTTCCTGGTATATTAATGGCCTTCAACGAAAATAAACAAGACAACGATAAATTAGTACTCCCTTACAACGTCTCTTCGACAGAATTCTTAATGTATGAAAACGATAAGTTCTCTAAATCAAGAGGCATTGGTATATGGATCGATGATGCTTTAGAATTAGCAGATAGGGATTATTGGAGATTCAATTTACTGTATAACAGGCCTGAAAAGAGCGATACTTCATTTTTATGGTCTGAGTTTGAAAATAATATAAAGACTTTAAACGATGTAATTGGGAATTTCATACATCGAAACTTGACTTTTATTAACAAGCAATTTAACAGTAAAGTTCCAAAAAGAATTGAATTAGACGAGACAGACAAAGACTTTCTTTCTAAATTAATCTCAATCTCAACCAAAATTGGAGATTTACTAGAAAATTTTAAATTAAAAAAGGCTTTAAGGGAAATTGTTAATTTTGGAAAAGAAGGAAATATTTATTTAAATAAAAAAGCGCCGTGGCATTTAATTAAAAAAAATAAAGCAGCAGCAGGGCACGTGTTTAATTTATGCAGCCAAGCGGTATATGCTTTAGCTATTTTATTAGGACCGTTCATTCCCGATACTTCTGAAAGAATATTGAAATACTTAAATGTAGAGAAAAGCTTAAACCAATTATCTTGGAATAGTATTACTGAGAACTCAATCAAGGAAGGTCAAATTGTTAAAAAACCAAAACCACTCTTTCAGAAATTAGATATTAAGGAAATGAAGGAAAAACTTAAAATTTTAAAAAATAATAAAAAAGGAACGAGTGAAAGTAAATTGATTTCATACGAAGATTTTAAGAAATTAGATATTAGAGTCGCCTTAATAGAGAAGGTGGAAAAAGTTCCTAAAGCTGATAAGTTATACAAGTTAACCATTGATTTAGGTACTGAAAAAAGGACTTTAGCCGCAGGTTTGGCCGAGCATTACGATGCAAAAGATTTAATAGGAAAAAAAATTGTAATATTAGCCAACTTAGAACCAAGAAAGCTTAGAGGTGTTTTAAGTCAAGGCATGCTCCTTGCTGCCGTTGATGGAGATACCGTTTCTATTCTCACTATAGATAAAGATCTTCCTATAGGAGCAAAAGTAGAGTGATTTATAATTTTGAAGAATTGGTTCTGGTCGACCAAAAGAGATACGTAATTTAGAAGCTCATGAAGAATTAAATATCATGTCTTTACTCGGATTGCTTTTAGGATATCTCCTTTAATTGCGATTAAATCATTCCCTGAATCTTTGAGGGCTGGTGCGGACTGAACATCATATTGCAAAAGTTTTAAATCTTATTAATTTTTATCTCTCTAGTATCCCCCTCCCCCGTTGTGTCCCCTCAAGATTACTCGTAGGACTCCCAATCATAAAAAATTAGTAATTTGCTTAACATTTTCAATATCATCTACATAACAAAACGATTGTGGGGGATTAAAATTTGGTATAATTTCTTCCGGTTCAATAGGTTCTCTAAAAAATTTTATTCCGGTTATTTTAATGGCTAAACCTGAATCTTTATTTTTGAAATATTTAAAAAATTCAATTTTTTCAATTCCCGAAACATCCTTGCATTTATCCCAGAGATTTTCAGGATGATCTTCTAATATTTCTTCTATAAAAAATCTTGCAACGATTTTTTTAACGGGTGCACTGCAATATATAAAGATTTTTTCTAGTTTATTTCGATTTTTTTCACTACATAAAGACTTACGGAACTCATATCTTTTATTTCCATTTTTTATCTCTTCTACATATTTTGGTTTAATCGAAAGTAAAACATTAATCAATACCACCTAATAATTTTATTTTTTGGTAATCCTCGTGTTCAATTTCAGTAATTGACTGAGGAGGCCCACGAAGGATGTTTTTATTTAATAATTTTTTATAATTTTTCCATTATTTGACTTATTTTCTAATGATTTAAGCAGTTATAATTTTTACTCTTTCTTTAATTCTTTTTTTTATAATTATATAAGGCGAATTTAAGATAAAGAAAGATATTTCTTCCTAATCAGTTTTTATAATATCTTGCTGTTGGAGAAAGGATAATATATAAAGTACTATTAGAAGAATAACAATCAAGAGTATTGCTATTACGATCACATCAAAAAGACTAAAGTTAACAATCATTGCAATCAAGACAGATATAAGCCAACCAATCTCTGCAATCACTAAAATCTTAATTTCCTTCCATTCTTTAGCAAATAATGCAAAGAAAGCTCCTAGCGTGAGACCTAAAACAGCTGAACCGACCATCATGGAGTACGCGCCACTTTGTGGGGAATAAGATAAACCAAATAACGGGCCAGATAATTCTGGAACCCAATACATGATGGTAAATACAATTCCGGAGAGAAACTTGATTAAAATGGTTATTTTCGTGAACCTTAATATTTCTTCGGGCATAATTAATCACATTAATTTAATCATTTCTAATTTAAAAAATATTTCCTTACTTTAAAATCCTTAAATAGTTAATAAAAATTTTTCATGTGGTTACAAATCTATTGAATATCCACCGAGTTTGTTACAGATATATAAAATTCGAATTTTAAATCTCTTCTAATTCCTAGATCTCTTTAATTTTCTCGGAACATGTAAATTTTTTATATTTTTTCGCAATTCTATTTAAATAATCAACTAACCATAATTTTTGTGAATTTAGACCCCTTTTTTAGCCCTACTGCAAACTTTCTTGCATCATTTAAATCTTTTTCATCAAGATGGCAATTTTTTTTGCCACCAACAAACCTTAGCGGTCCACTTGTATCTAAACCCAGACAAGAAATGCAAATAATAAGTGTTTTCATAACATCAAGTTTAACATCTCTACCAAGCCGTTTCTCACCTAAGAGACCCTTGTAATATTCATGTTGGATAAATATAAAACATTAGAAAAATATAAGTATACTATATTTCTATATGTCCTATAGAATTATAGAGGAAGATCATTATGACAACAACAATACAGATTGATGATGAGACAAAACATAAATTATTTGAAATTAAATTGGAGTTGGAACGTGAAAAGGGTAATCAATAGTTCCTAAATTAATGGTCAAATCTGGACATCTTTCGCTAAATATTACGGAGATATTACTATTGTTTTTAAATTAAGCGAGTTTAAATGTCCTCAATGCTCTCAATAGGGATAGCGGCAAAAATGCTCGGAGTGTGCATTAAGACATTAAGAAGATGGGATGGGAACAATAAAATTAAATGTTATCGGACAGTAGGAAATCATCGGCGTTTTTCA
>JAUWRB010000036.1 GCA_030610785.1 Promethearchaeota archaeon
ATTGATTATCTAATTTCTCATTATTAAATTATAAATATTTTTTAAATACTTAAACATGTATAGAGACAATAATTAATGATTTATTTCAAAATTCATCCCACACCTAAAGGAGTGGGCTTTCTTTTGTTCTTATGGTAAAAAATTATAAAATTTCATTCTTTACTTAATGAACATGCCACAGAAAGATTTTTTAAAACTCTTGTATTATTTTTAATTAGGTACTCTTAAATACCATGCTAAAAAAAATAACGGGTTAACCTGGATTACTGAATTAAAGCCCATTGGTGTAGTGGTCAATCATCGGGGGCCCTGAACCCCTGGACAGCGGTTCGAATCCGCTATGGGCTATTAACCCATCTTAATATTAAAAAATAAAGAGTAATTTTTATAAGATTTTACAAAATTTTATCCGGTTCGCTTTATCACGTGGTATCCAAATTTAGTTTTCACGGGTTGTGAAATTTCTCCAATTTTTAACCTCGTGCACGCGTTCCAGAATTCATCCACCATTTGTCCTTTCGGGAATTCACCTAAATTACCTCCCTTATTCTTACTAGGGCAAGTGGAATATTGTCTAGCTAATTTTTCAAATTTTTCTCCTGCTTGTAGATCTTCACAAATCTCTTGAGCAATGCTTAATTTCTCTACCAAGACATGACTTGCCTTTATCTTGCCATCACGGATGGGAGCACCACCTCTTCCAGAGCTTTTGCTCTTGGATGACTTGCCTTGCGCCTTTTTTTGAAATCCTTTTCCATATTTGTTTTTTCCCATGATATTCACTTTAAAAATAGAAATTAAATAACTCCCTATTTTAAGAGTTAAAATTTAAATAACTAATATGAGATATTAACGAAAAATAGAAATTTAATTTATAATTAAATATCTGAAATTTTTAATTTCTTTTATACCATTTATTTCAACGACAATTTTCTGAAAGTCTTGTATCCTCCCCTCAAATACGACGAAAATTGCGATAATATTAAAAGAGAAGTGTTGATTTTTACTAACTATTTGTTCCGCATATTGACTTTCAATTTTGTTTAATTTTTTTAAGATGTTCACTTCGTTCGGTATCACGATGATCATATTTCCAATAATATTCTTGCTTAATTGAACTATATCACTATAGGATTCAATACCGGATGCATCCATTGTCGACATCAACCGTAATAAAGCGTCTCTTATTAATTTAGATTTATTTTCATATTGATTCCTCGACACTAATTTATTTATAAACTTCTTAAGGCTCTCGTTTATTGATATGCTTATTATTGGAATTTTTAAACACCTACTTCATTTTTTTTAATCTTATATTTATTATTAATCTTCTATATACTATATAAATATTTTTTTTAACAAAAATCCGTGATCGTGCTATTCACATTTTATTTTATCTATATAGCTAATAAAAATTAAAATAATATATAAAAAATATATAGACCGATTTTTTTTTTTTCTTTTTAATAATTTAACTCCAAAGACTTGATTTCCGCACTAAAAAATTCATTCATATTTGGCGTATAATTAAGTCATAATCGTATCGAACGGGCTAAAGTTTTCTTGAAGTTCTCTGTATCGTTCACGAGTTTATCGGCGTCCTCGTCGCTTATGTTGTCATCTTTCTCGTATTTATTTAGCATCGTGAGCCAATATTCAATACGCCCTAAAACGGGGTCGTTATCTCCGAGAATTTTTCTTAACCTTATAAAAGTGTCGTGTAATTTATTTCTAATGTTCTGGGCTTTCCACTTTAACATGCAATAGTCGCTAATCTCGGCTAAATTCTGAGTTATGGCCATAACATCTAAAGTTTTCTCCCGTTCGTCAGATCGAATCTTTCTAATAATGTTTATCTCCTCAAAAAGCATCTCAATTATCTTTGCTAGAAATCCTGTCAGCTGACCAGGATTAGCGCACCACACTCGGACCTCTAAAGTTTCGCTTGCTTCTGATACAAAGATTCTGGTAATTATCCTGCCCCCCGTGACTTTAGCCTCACTACAAAACCACGCTTCGGCTTCATACTTTTTGCTTTCGTCTGTTCCTTCGAAAGAAGTAACCATGCTCGTCTCAAAATTTTTAATGGTTCTAATACCTGCCCTGAAACCAAGTCTTGGATCTAAATCTGCAATTAAAAAAGCACGAGCATCGTTAGCTAAAGTTTGAATTGATAATTGGCAATCCTCAATGGTGCTCATCGATACACAAACGAGAGGGCATTTGATTTGCACTTCTTTCTTTCTTATATTGAGTGTTTTTTTTTCTCCTCCGGCGTTTTTATAGATAACGGTTCCTCCAAGATTCGAAATTCCGCATTCTTTTGGTTCTAAATAGAAATCTACTCCTCTTGAATTTCCTTTTTCAATAACGGGAATGTTTATTAACGGTTCTTTCACATTATAGCTCGTGGGAACATCAAGTATGACTTTAACATTATTTATTGCCATTGTACTAAGGTTTCGAACAACGACTTTATAATGTAATTGACCACCGATGAAGTCGTAATCTCTTAAGATTTCAATTTTTCCATCGTCTGAAGTTTTAAGTATGCTTTCTTCTTCTCGGGCAGAACGAGTTGGAGTCTCTTTTACGCTGTACGCTACAAAATTTCTCTTGGACATATCAATATAACCATCTATTTCACCAATACCAATTAATTTCGCTAAAAATTCTTCAATAGTTGATTCCGTGACTCCTAGTTTATTGGCGAGTTGTCTGAGCGGCATTGTTCTATATGCACGTGCGAGAGATTTTATTTTTGTTTGTAAATATTTATTTGTAATGAATTCTCTTTTTTGCGTAAAGATTCCTTTAATAGAGCCGCTTTTTATCAAATCGTGAAGGGACTTTCTTGCTAATTCAACCGCAATTTTCAATTTTTTAGCAAGCTTAGAAAGTTCAAATAATCCATTTTCTTTGGAGAATTCTTTTATTTCTTTAAAAATTTGATTTGATGTAATAACTTCGTTACCGCGAGCCGCAAAAAATCCATTAATTGCTTTTGCTCTCATCAAATTAACGCAAAAAGATTTAGTTAGTTCTCTTGGGATGTTAATTTTTTTAGCAAGAGCGGTTATGGATATTCTACCTTGCTCGTTAATTTCTTTTATTAAATTATCCATCATGTATTTTTGAGTGTAATAAATTTTTTTATCTATTGAGAACGAACCTTTTATTTGAAACTGGCTAATTAATTTATAAACTACTTTAGTTGTTATATCTGAACTCATGTCAAGCATTATACCCAAATCGGAAATTTTTATTATTCCCTCGTCGTGAAATTTAGATAAAATTAATTCCCGCATTTCAGGGGATATGTAATAAAACATTTGTTCTTTTTGATCAATTATTCCGTAGACGCGTTCTTCTTCAATATATTTCATAATTAATTTTATCATTTGTTCTGCTGAAATGTTAAAGGAGTTAATCATGGTCGCAAAATTCGTAATTGGTGCTCTTTTTAAAAGGTCTAAAAAGCATTTAGGACAAATTTCTTTTCCTACTATTTGCTTTAATTTTTTGCTACATATTCGAAAACCTCTACTAAGGTTGTATCTTTGTGCTTCTTTTGCTAGTTTTTCTTTTGAAGGAAAGAACAATCCAGGAGTCTTTAAATACGAATTCCAACCACAAGAAGGGTTGCTACATTCTAAATAATATTGTCCGGAGGAAAGTCTTTCTAACCTTAAGAGTGTTTTACATTCGGGACAAGATGAGTTCTCAACAACGGTACATCTATAATTTTTCTCTGCGGCTTTTGCCTTCGAATAAATTAAATCGTGTTTTTTACAAATCCATTGTTCCGTTGATGCTGCATGATTTATGCAAAAACTTGATTTGCATTTTTCGCAGGTAAAATCAATATTTTGACTATCACAGAATAAGCATTTCATTTTTTCTTCATCATCTTGTAATTTTTGATTCTTTTCTTTTGATATATTAAGAGAAAATTTTCATTTTTTTTTTAAAAAAATAAATACAAAACCTATAATATAATATAAAAATTTTAGTTTTTAAGTTTTCATAGACCAATATTACTTAAAAATATTAAAAAATGGTTTAAAATATTTAAGAATTAAAAGTTTTTATTTTTTTTCTATTTATCTTTATCTAAAAAATCTATCCGTCTGTTCGCAGACTATAAACGAATTTAATATACCGGAAAAACATGATATCTAAGGAAGCTTGAAATCATGATAATAATGTTAAAAACAATTATAATTACCGTCATCACGTAAAATATGGTATTTTTTTTACTTTCTTTAGACTTAATTATATGAGAAGTACTCTGTTTTGCGGCAGCCAATGGAAATAAGCCTACAAATGTTCCGAGAGAGAAATAAAAAACTGTTAGAAACCCCTCAATAAACCCATATGATAAACTTAAAGTTAGGCATTGTGAGTATATGAATAATTCAAAAATACACGGAGGAAATCCTGCTAAAATTCCAAATAAGTAAGGCGTTCTATATTTTTCCCAATCTAATTGAAGAATCTCGTCTTTATACCTTGAATGTGGGAGGTATTCTTTATGAGTTAGAAAAAATAAAAGTACTACAGCTGCCAAAATAGAAGATAACGCTCCAACAAAATTGATTATATAAGCTTCAGCGACAAAACCGGGAATCATAAATCGTGGAATTAAGCTAATAAAAATTGTTATAGTTGCTATTATTAAATTTGCCGACATGAGTCCAAATCCATAAAGTGCTAATATAAAAATACTGTGTTTCATATCTTTAGATATCCCTAAAGACCAAAAAAAGAATATAGCCTTATCTTCGCAAGGAATTGCTGTATGAAGTATGCCTAATAAGAATGCGGGTAAGAAGATTATGAAATATTCCTGCATTTTAATTTAAGAATTAAAATTTTTTTAATAATATAAATATAATAATTATGGATTTTACTTTAATTATTTAATTTTTAATTAATAATTAATTTTTTTGTAAGGGATTTTTAATAATAGTAAAAGGAATTTTGTTTTCGTAAAAAGCTTTTCCAACAATAACGCCCCTTACCCCAATATTACTTAATTCTATAATATCTCTCTCGTGTCTAACACCTCCTGCTGCATAAATAGGTATATCGACCGAGTTTACCATTTTCTTAATATTTTCGAGATCTGGTCCAGTAAATGCCCCATCAGCTTCAACCGACGAAAAAAGAATGTATCCCGCTCCTAAACCAGCAATTTTTTTTCCAAAAGTAAAGGGATCAATGTTAGTTTGTTCTGTCCAGCCATGTGTAGCGATTTTACCGCTTTTATAATCTAAGGCAACGATAACCCGTTCAGAACCAATTTTTTTTGCTAATATTTTAATTATCTCCGGATTTTTTATTGCTAAAGTTCCTATAATCACGCGGTCTGCGCCAATCTTAACGAGTTCCACGGCGGCTTCAACATTTCTTATTCCTCCCCCTATTTGAACTTTAACTTTTTTTGCTGCTTTTTTTATCATTTGTTTTAATAATTCTTTATTCGTATTTGAACCCCAAGCTCCATCTAAATCAACGAAATGTAGCCTACATGCGCCTTTATTTATCCAGAAATCTAACGCCTCAATTGGATTTTCGAAATAAACTATTTCGGTTCCCTTTTTTCCTTTAAATAGTCGAACACACGCTCCATTACTAATATCTATCGCAGGTATAATTTCCAAATAAAATCATCTTTATTGATTTTTTAAATCTTTATTTAATCCATAAAAAATTATTCCATAAAAAGTTAGCGTTAAAAAAATAGTTGATGCAAAATTATACGGAAACCAATCTTGCGTAAGAAACCAAATTCCCATGAACGCTAAATCAAGGAACGAAAGAAAGAAAAAACTAGGTTTAATATATTTTTTTGTTATTTCAGAGTGTCTTGGTAAATTGAATATGATTATTATTAAAATTGGGGTTATAATCAAGAGGTGATGGTCCCAAGTATCAAAATATGAGAGTAATAAGACTAAAATTGCTATTAAATAGCCATAAATTATTTGATTTTCTCCGAATTTTCCAAATATGAAAATTAACCCGCCTATTATACTTAATGTGAGTGCTACACTAAAAAATATTATTAATTGATCAAAGGGAATGCCATAAAAATAGCAAAAATTGATAATAAGTCTTGTAATGCTGTAAGAGAAATTCATTTCAACCAAACTCTCACCAGTAAAATTTGTTTTTAAGAAATCCTTCCATAATTTTGGAAACATGTAGAATAAAATAAAATTCAGCATGAGCGGTACTATTACAAATACTAATCTACTAACGCTTTTTATAATATCAAGTTTTATTTTTTTATAATTACGATCAAATGAAATAACAATTAAGAAAGGAACCATGAAAATTGAAGTGGGTTTAATTATTAAACTTAAACCTAAAATTAAGCTTCCGATTATATTCCATTTTAAATCGTTGTATTTAATGAATATATAGAGAGAAATTATTACGAGTAGCGTTACATATAAGTTTATTTGCCCTAAAATGTAATTAAACACGTGAGGAAGCCCCATCAAGTATAAACTAATGTATAAAATTACTCTTGAATCGTCTTTTTCATGATCCTCTTCTTTAACTAATGTAATAATCTTATAGAGCAATACACAGATTAGAATATTAAGAATTAAGTTTATGAAATGGAATAATATAAAACCTAAATCAAATCCTAAAAGAAAAAAAGGAACAAAAAATGCCGCTGATAAGGGAAAATATCTAAAATCCCATAAATAATTATTTTGATTATAAAGGTTTTCTATACCATTAAGAAATACTCCTCCTGCTTGATAATAGACAAGAAAGTCATTTTGATTGCGGAAAAATACCAAAACTAAGATCATTGATAAGACAAAATAGAAAACATGTAATAATATTGCGTATCGAAATATTGCGTGCTCCCAAAGCTCGCCGAATCTATTTTTAATATGAAAAATTTTTGTTTTTAAATTCATGAGGTAATTACAGAAATTTTAAACTAATGTATAAAACTAAGGTAATGTATAAAACTAAGATCTATAATATGAAAAATTTTTGTTTTTAAAATCATGACTAAAATTAAATTTTTTAATTTTTTTTTTGTTTAATTTGTTTTGGGGAGATACCTAAATTTTCTGAGTTGGAATTAGGCTAGAGGATCGCGTAATTTTGTGCGATATCTTTTTTATCCGTCTTAAAATCATGTTTTTTAGTTCTATTGTTTTTATTTTTTATCACCTTTAGGCGTTCAAGATATTTAAAAATTGTTCGGGGATGTTTTCTCTTGAGACTATTGTAATGCGTTTTCCTATTAGGTTTTGGGTGTTTAACAAATCTTCAAGATTTACTTCTCTCTCAGAATCAAATATATGAAATAAAAGGGATGCAATAATTTTATTAGGTAGGATTTCCAATTTATTAATAATAATCATGAGTAAAATTACAGAAAAAATCATATCTCTAATAAAGGAAATACCCGAAGGCACACCCTCAGAGGAAATTGACGAAATGATGAATTTCTTATATGTTAAGAAACAAGTATTAGAAGGTTTGGAAGACATCAAACAAGGAAGGACTTATTCACTTGAAGAAATGAAACAGATTACGGAAAAATGGAAATCAGAATAACAGATAAAGCAAAGCGACAATTAAAACATTTTTTTGAGCAATTTAAAGAACATTCTATTCAAAGAGCTAATGATTTTATTGATAATTTTTACAAAGAAATTCAGCCATTAAGAGATTTTCCTAAAATGTATGCTATTGTTCCTCAATTAGAGAAACAAGAAACTAGAAGATTCCTTTATAGAAATTATAAAGTTCTGTATCAAATTAATGAAAAAAAAGAAATAATCTATATCGTAGCATTTCTACATCCTAATCAACGATTACAAATTTAAGATAGGATAATTCGAGCTTTATAAGCATGAATGCTCATTTTTTTAAAAAATATCTTTTTAAGTAAACTAAGTTTAATTTTGAATATAGAACAACCTTTTTAAAAATATTAAAAACTAAAAAAAGAATAAAAATGAAACAATATTTTGGCGTAATCGTTGGAAATAGAGACGCCTTCCCGGATAATCTAGCGAAAGAAGGGCGGTTAGAAATTATTGCTGTTTTAAAAGAGATGGAGTATGATCATGTTATCTTAAGCGAGGAAGATACTAAATATGGCGTAGTAGAAACTTATCAAGATGCAAAAAAATGTGCAGAATTATTTAGAAAAAATAAAGAAAAAATCGTGGGGATATTAATAGTAATGCCAAACTTTTCAGATGAGAAAGGCTTAATATCGACTATTAAACTTGCCGATCTTAATGTTCCTATTTTAATTCAAGCGTCATCAGATGAAGTTGAGAAAATGAGCAGAACTTATAGACGAGATGCTTTTTGCGGAAAAATTTCTGCATGTAATGTATTATATCAACATGGAATTCCATTTAGTTTAACGACTCTTCACACCTGTCCTATAAATTCGGAAATTTATAAAAAAGATGTGAGAAGATTTGAAAAAATTTGTAAAATCGTGAATAAGCTTAGAAACGCAAGATTAGGTCAAATTGGAACGCGTCCAAACGCTTTTGAAACCGTGAGATATAGCGAAAAAATATTAGCTTTTAACGGAATTACTGTTGAACCAATCGATCTCTCAGAAATTTTAGGCGCAATTAACGAATTAAGTGATGATGACACCAAAGTTAAAGAAAAAATAGAATACCTTACAAATTATACAAAAACAAAGCAATTTCCTGAAGAAAGTCTTAAAAAATTGGCAAAATTGGCCGCTGTTGTTGATAATTGGGTTAAAGAAAAAGAATTAGATGGGTTCGCTTTTCAATGCTGGCCTTCTATTGAATCTAATCTTGGCATTGTTCCGTGTGCTGTGTTAAGCATGTTTAGCGAGGGGTTAGTTCCTGCTGCGTGTGAAGTAGATATTTCGGGATTGATTGGCATGTTAATCCTACAAGTTGCATCTGAAACTCCCTCTGCGATCTTAGACTGGAATAATAATTATGGCGATGATCCTAATAAAATGGTACTCTTCCATTGCAGTAATCTTCCAAAGTCATTTTTTCATGATACAGAAATGACATTACATCCAATCATGAAAGATTTTAGAGGTGAAGAAAATACTTTTGGAGCAATTCAAGGCAGGATTAAAGCTGGACCTTGCACGCTCCTTCGAGTTGAGACGGACGACACTTATGGAGAAATGAAAGCGATTATTGCGGAAGGAAAATATACCGAAGATAAATTGGAAACATTTGGAGGATATGGTGTCATTGAAGTTCCATCTCTCCAATCTCTGATAAAGAAAATATGTAATGGTGGATTCGCTCATCATGTTGCTGTTTCCTTGAACGAGGTTGGCGATATTATTCACGAAGCGCTAACAACTTACTTAAATTGGGAAGTAGAATTTCACATATAACTTAAAATTGGACAATGCAAGCACTGTCAAGGCCCCGTTAACGGAGGGCACTATATTACTTTAATCATGATTTTTTTTTCTGCT
The DNA here is from genome assembly GCA_030610785.1 of Promethearchaeota archaeon. Classification (GTDB taxonomy): domain Archaea; phylum Asgardarchaeota; class Lokiarchaeia; order Sigyniarchaeales; family SOKP01; genus JAUWRB01. The sequence goes on from JAUWRB010000036.1 coordinate 9,488, forward strand.
CGTTATAAGTCCAACATGTGTCATGAAGAGCATGAATATTTTCTCTGGGCGTACCATAAGGTACTCCTACACAGGATATGGTTAAGGGCCCTCCTTGACCAGTTCTTAAAATCCAATTAACATCTTCTCTAATTTGTTGAGAAGTTTCGCTTAACATGCGTCGAGGATCAATCCTTGCATAAATTAGAGGATTTGCATTCTCATTTTTAAAAATTGTACGGGCATATTTAAGATCTGTTCCAAATCCTAATTCAGCACCCGTGAATTCATGTATTTTAGTAAATAACTTAATTTTTTCGTTTGAAGTTTCGCCGCATGAGTGAACAAATATTGGTCCTAACTCTTTTGCCGCTTTAGAATCGTAAAATAAATTAAATTCCTCAAAGGTTCGGGGACTAATAAAATAGGAAGTACATTCAGATATGACAAATGGTTTTCTGGCTTTTTGTTTTAATAGACGACGAATCCACTTATAAGCTTCAATATATGTATCAGTAGCTACCTGCATTACATGTCTACCAATATGTTTCTTCGATTTAATTCCAATATATTGGAAAATTTTATCACCACAGAGTTTAAATGCAATATTTAAAGGTCCTTGTAAGTCTGGTTCCATAATTTTAACCTTTCTTCCAAAAACTTCTCGAATTTTATCATACTGTTCGGCTAAATATAAAAAACTATCATTAATATTTGGCATTTTTAACTGGAGCGGTCTAATTTTATTTGGAATAATTGGCATCGCCCACGGTTCAATCTCTTTACTATATTTGATTTCGCATCCAAATAGCATGGACATTGTGGTTATTCCTGGACCTCCTAAAATAGTAGTTATCTTTCCTGGAATTGTTGGATATATTTCTGGAAACATTTCATTTAAGACTTCATGATATTTTTTCTTTAATTTTATCCATTTTAATGGATCTTCATAGATTTCTCGTTCAAATGACCATCCTACATTCTTTGCCAACCATCTAGAAGAAAACTCTGTATTTGCCATTACAGCATAAAAATTATTATTAATATCATTCATAATTGCGGAATTCTTTCACATGTGATAAAAATTTATACAATTGATATGAATTAATTTAATAAATGTGAATCTGGATATACTTACTAAAAATATCATTATTTTCTCTCTATTATCAATTCCTTTTTAAAGAAACCAGTTTTAATAATTTTATTTCTCTCATGGGTTAAGTCCGTGTAAATATCGAAAGGAAAAAATGGTTTTGAACGATTTTGGTTGTTTTTTTGAAAATTAATAATTCTTTTGCGAGTTAAATATATTGAATATTCAGAGATATCACAGCCAATCCATTTTCTATTCAATTTTTCAGCAGTAACTAAGCTTGTACCTGAACCACAAAAAAAATCTGCAACGATATCACCTTCATTAGTTCCTAACTGAATTATTCTTTCAAGTAAATCGTGATGTTTTTGCGTTGGAAAACCAGTCCATTCTTTTGAGGCAGGTTGCATGCATGGAATTTTCCAGACATCATCCATTTTTTTATCTGTTACAATTCTATACATGACATGTCCGTTTTCATCTTTAGCGTTCTTTAATACACCGTTAACCATTTTTCTTTTTAATTGTTTCTTAGGTTTTTTACGGGGAATTCTTATTTCATTGAATGTATAATTCTTAGATTTCGAATATACTAATATGTCATCATGAGCACGAGGGAGATTCTTTTTCGCTGCCGAATATTTATTATAATAATGCCATGTAATATTATTTATAAATCTATTTTGCCCAAAAACCTCATCCAAAATGAGTTTTATATAATGACTTGCGTGCCAATCTAAATGAATAAAAATTAAGCCAGTATTAGATAATAACTTTTTGAATAATATTATCCTCTCGTACAACATTTGTAAATAAGAATCAATATCTTTATCCCAATGATCGTGATAAGCAATAATATCGTAATTTAAATCGTTATCTTTAATTTTCATGCGATAATTAACTCCGGAGAAAAAAGGGGGATCTATATAAATTAAATCTATTTTTTTTTCTAAAAAATTTAATAAATAACATGAAACTTCTAAATTATCCCCATAAAATAATTTATTTCTCCATTTATCGTATTTGGATTCGGGATTAATTGGAAATAACTGTGTTTGAGAGTGATTGAGATTTGAAACGTGTTCAAATCTATTGAAATTATTCGAATACTCTTTCTTTAAAAATTCAATATTGGGGGTTATATCTGTCTTGTTTTTCCATACTAATCTGACCATGATAAAATTTTTTAAAAGCTTAGTTCAAACATTATTATCGTTAAGCTCGTCATTAAAGTTAATAACGAGATTGTTGTTGCTTGATAAATCAGTAAATGAAAACAATAACTCTTTTTACTTTTACTTTCGTCTAATACCCTAATAGAATAAAATATCTTATTAATTATAGCTGCAGATAAACCAATTGTTAACATGACTAAGGCTTGTGCCTCATTTACTAACATTCCAAGATATGCCGTTGTTACAAATAAGGATGAAGCTCCTCCTGAAAGTAAACCGATAAAAAAGACAATGATGTAATACCAAATTATATCTATATTGATAAATTCTAAAATAAGAGTAACTAATAACGCTAGCGAATAAGTCCCAGCAAAAATTAAAGCTCCTTTAATCGATAACGGATTTTCTACTTTTTTTAATTCCAAACAAGTCTTTTTTCTGCGTAAAATTAAAAACGACCCGATTAAACCAACGGCGGATGTAACTATAATGGGAATTAAAGCGTAAAATAATAATAAAGGCGCAATTATTAAAATAAGGAGCATTCGCAATAACATTGTTTGAATGACAAGCCAAATAGACGATGACGAAGCTCCCGCTTCAGCCAATTCAACTGTTGTTGCCTCAGAATGAGCAAAACCACCAAGGAAGGAGATATAATAGAGATTATTTTCAGCAGAACTTTTAAGAAGGAAATAACTAACATATTTTACGGCTAGAATCGTTATAAAAATAATTATAATTGACTTTATGTTGATATTTGCAACTACTATATTATCTGGGATTAATATGTACAACAGAACAACGATGGCAACGAATTCTACTGTCCCTGTCCATTCTATGTCTTTTAATTTCCTGATTTTATAAAACTGTTTCTTTGTAGAGAGAATGATTAAAAAGATGACGGAGATTACTATTGCAAGAAATAAATCGTAATAACTCATTATTCCAACAACTATGGCTAATAACATCGAAAGTGTCGTAGTATATCCTGGCTCTTCTGTCCTGAACAATCTATAAACGCTACCAATTAAAAGGAAAATTAAAAGGAACGAAAAAATTACTAAAACAAGTCCTATTTCAAGAAAAAAAATTTCGTATAAAATAATCAGAGTTGTTGAAATTATTGAGAAAAAAATGTGATCTCTTGCCCCATATTGAGCTTCCACGCGAGTTCTCTCTATTCCAATTATAAACCCACAGAAAAAGGATGTGATTATTTTCCAAAATAATATATAAAAATCCTCTTGTGGTAGGAATTGCATTAACATGAATTACTCTTTCTAATTAATTATTTTCATTATTAATAAATACTAATTTAAGAACTTAAGTTTTATTATCAATTAATTGAAAGAAAAAAAATCATTAATCCAAACTTAAAAATTACAGAAAATGCATACCTTAATAGAAATAAAGTTAAAATCGTTAACAAACAAATGATAATTCTATTTAATTATTTGATTAAATTTGAAGTAATAATTTTTTATAATAAATAAATGAAAAAAATTATTAATTTTTCATTTTTGTTGAATCAATTGGTCTAATTCTTTATCAGAGATAAATCCTTTATTTTTCATTAATCTTTGAATATCTCCTATAATTCTCACATCTGATTGCGACTCTAACGATTTAATTTTATTTATTAACGAGTTTATTTCATTTATCTTTACTTCTAATTCTTTTTTTATTCTTTCATTTTCTTTTTTTTGGTTTTCCAAATTAACATCATTTTCAGAAGTAGGTATGAGTTTTTTTTCCATTTCCGTATATTTTATCTCAAATTCTGCTAGGTTTTTTTCCATTTCTGGATATTTTATATCAAATTCTGCAAGATTTTTTCCCATTTCTGTAATTTTTATTTCAGCTTCACCTAATTTTTTCTCTAATTCGGAATTTTCATTTTGAACTTTATTTATATCGGCATACGCGGAAATCTTCTCTTCTTTAACTCTACTTAAATCATTTTTTGTGGAAGTCATATCATCAGATAATCTTTTTATCTTTTTTTCAGCATCCAAAAATTTTTCAGTTAATTCTTTTTTAATTTTTTCTGATTCTTTTCTTTTCTGATTTAATTGTTTTTCTAAATCGTTAATTTTTGACCTGAGCTCTAATAACCTTTTTCCTTCAATTTTATGGGTGGAATTGGGTTTTTCCTCAATCTTTAACCAATCGAGACTTATTATTTTTCACCTTCTAATTAAATATAAATCTTATATTATTAATCAAGAGATTAAAATATAAATAATCACTCTTATTTGTTTTAATATATTTTAAGGTTTTAAAAATAATAATTTTATTCTCAATAAAAAAAATTTAAATATACTTATTTTAACTATTATATCTATGGATACTATTGATAATTTAAAAAAATTATTTTCTAAAGAGTATTGGCGCTATTCGGTATTAGTAGTTTGGCTCTTAATTGGAATTAGCGTTATTCAATTTTGGCCAATAGCGGGGATAATTATTTTCCTCCCATTTTTAACCTTTTTATTGTTTCTATATTTGCTCTCAATATTCTCCAAGAAAAATATTGAAGAGTATTCGCCTAGGAAAATATTATTACTTCTCTTAATATCATTACCATTAATGTTATTAGTTTCGTTAATTTTAGTTATATTATTCGTAATATCAATAATTCTGTACATCTTTTTCACTAGTTGGTTTATTTTATATGGATGTTATCTTTCTGGAAAGCAAATTGACGAACAATTAAAAAAACGTCGTTATCATTCTTTTACGCGAGGTATTGAGCTTTTTGGAGGTTTTATTCTTTCTATATTTTTATTAGTAATATTTTCCGTAACATCGATTACATATGCCATAATGTCGCCGGAAATTCCTGTTTTCTTAAATGCGGTCTTCATAATTGTGGGAATAATAATTATTGCGTTTTCCGTTATCTGTACAAGATTAGTATTTAAAAAGATATTGGTTGGTTGGACAGGCGTTTTCTTTATTCTCATAGTCTGCTATACTTTCTTTTTAGTTTTAAAGGTATTTCTCGGTCTGGGGAGCTCTGGTGGTTCTTCTCTTTCAACAAAGATTGTCTTACTATTACTTGATTTTTTCATAATAATATATTCTATTAGCACAATCCTTGGATCTCAGGCGAAACTGTTAACAGCAAAATTAAAATATTTTGGTATTGATACAGTTTTAATTGGCTTGATTTTCTCTAAAGTTGCGTATGAATTTTCTGTAAATTTTCCGTATGAACTCCTTAAATTCGTCCCTTTTTTTAGTAGTATTCCTTATATTGAATATATTGCAGATGTGGGAAGCGACCTAAATTTATACAAAAATATTGCTGTTTTAATCTGCTTTCTTTTCTTATTAATCATTATAGGAATATACGAAATTAGAAAATATATTTTAATTGAAAAATCACTAAAAGAAGAAGCAATTCCCGAAGTTGAAAGAGCCGAAGTAGAACCCGAAGTTGAAAGAATCGAAGTAGAACCCGAAGTTGAAAGAGCCGAAATGGAACCTGAAGTTGAAAGAGCTGAAATGGGACCTGAAGTTGAAAAAACAGAAGAAATACCTGAAGAGGATAAAGTGGAAGATGTTGATGAAAGTAATAAAATAGACGAATTAGATAATCTCAAGGATGATTTTTAATTTTATTATTAAAATCATCACAATCTAATAAGAATCATATTTCTTTTTTTTTTCGTTAAATTGTAGATATAATCGATAAAAGATTTAAAAATTTGAGTTTAAAATCAATAACTTTAAATAATCATGCCCAAGATTTTTAAATGGCCTTTTAAAATAATTTAGAACAAGTAAATGTGAGTAATATTTAAGGAAAAGATAATAAATAAATTATTTAAAATATCTAAAATAATCTAAATAATAAAATAATTTTTTAAAATATTTTTTTAAAGTTGAGGTATTCATGGGTTTCAAAGATTTGAAAAAACTTGTTCAAAAAGAAAACTTATTATTTCTTTTTTTAATATTGTGGCTAATCCTAGGTTTAACATTTTTGCAATTTAATCTCTCCTTTACGGTCTTAGGGGTTATTATTGACGGAATTTTTATCTATTATCCCTTGCTAATTATATGTACAATTTTATTTGTAATTGCCTTTTTTTTCCGAGGAGATTTAAAAAAATTAAATGTTCGTACGATTTTAAAAGGTATTGTCTTACTGTTAACGATGGCGATCATGTTAATGTTTTTAGGATTAGAAGTTCTTCTTGCTATAGCATATGGAGCGTTCATTGTATCAACAATCTTTTATATCTTCATAACCGCAACATTTACAATGTATTATTGTTATCATTATGGAATAATGTTAGATGATACTCTTTATAAAGCGCCCAAACCTATTAGTTTTCTTGTAAGATGGGGGATCTTTCTTTGCGGGACGTTAGGTGCCATATTATTGGTATATTATATCGGAGACATATCGTTAGGTGCTGCAGAAAATGATTTAAGAATAGCCGTTTCAGAACAACTTTCTTTTTTGGTTGATTTTGTTCTTTATGTTCCAATCGTGATAATTGCTGTAATTATTGGCTTACTTTTCATAGCTGTAATATATATATTTAAAGGAAAGTTAAACGCTTGGTTAGGCATCTTTTTCTTATCTATATCTATCTACGCTTCGTTTTTAATGATTAAAGCTTTCCTTGGCGGAGATGTGACCTCCATTAGCCCTCTGTTAGATACGCCATATACTTACATAATTTTATTTATATTTGATATAATCGTCTTGTTAATAACCATTTCTAACTTAATTGGTAAAAAAGCAGAATTAATAACTCAAAAAATTAAATTTATTAAACCTGATGCAATATTAATTTTCTTAATTCTTTGTAAAGTTGCGTTTGAATTTGCCAATTCACAATTTTTAGATCGCCAACTTCTAAATACAAATGTTGAATTATTAAAATATACAGGCGTATTTGGACTTTTTATTCCGTTATTACTTATCGCGGGCCTTTATGGCATATTTTCTTATGGAAAATTAAAGGAACGAAGAAAACGAGTGCTGGAAAAAAAGAAAAGTGAGAAAAAATTTAATAAATCGGCGGCTAAAGCCAGAAAAGAAAAAGAAAATGCACAAAAAAAGGCAGAGAAAGAAGCTGCAAGGAAAAAATTTAAAGAATATTGAAAGTACTCCTTTTTTTTTTATTTTTTTTATTTTTTTTATAAATTTATAAATTAGCATGGATTAATGCTTTAATAAGTAGTTTTATTAAACACAAATTAAATGATATAATACTTAATTTTTTAATGGCGGATGAAATGAATAATTTCGAGAAAAATATCGACAAGGATTTTTTTTTAGAAAGATTTGAGAAATTGTCGTTAAAGTTGGAACAACTAACTGATTCAATTTCTAAAATGAAAAATAAATTAGGTAGAACGAATAGAACATTCGGACTTAAGGCACTTAGAAATTCTGAACCATTGGAATTTGCTAAAGGCGTAAAAGGGGTTGGTAGCCCTACTAAAAAATATATTCTATCAATTAGAGCAATAACAGGACAATGGAAAGGGCGTAAAAACGATATATTGATAACTATTAGGCAACAAGAAAAAGAAACTAAAGAAGATATAAAAGCCCTTGGAATCAGAATTCCGATAAGCGATATTAAAAATATTCGCAATTTGACCCAAGAAATAATCTCTTTATTATATATTGCTTGTGAATTGAAGGGCATTGAAATAACAGAGATTTTACGCGAGGTATTGCAAGATATAAATAAAAATGGATATAACATGATTCAAGAAATACGACAAAAAATGATTCTTTAAAGTAATTCAAATTCCTAATGTTAAATAAGCGATTTTTCAAGGTTTTATAGTTCGATTATGGTATTAATTCTTTAAAGTAATAAAGAAATTATTTAGGAATTTTAGTAGAAAAGCTTATTCTCTAATATTAACAAACAATAAAAATTTTCTAAAATATGTTATCATATTAAATAAAAACAAGAAAACATGGAAAATAATAAAAGTCGTGAAATGTTTGTTTCACGAAATTTAGAAAATTTATTTTATCCTAAGTCCATAGCCATTTATGGAGCAAGTAGTGATGAAAAAAAAAGCGGAAACCACGTGTTAAAGAATATTTTAAATTATTCTAAAGAAAATCTCTATTTAATTC
>JAUWRB010000068.1 GCA_030610785.1 Promethearchaeota archaeon
TACTAATAATATTTTAGCAAAAAATATTGCTGAAAATACTATAGATACATATGCCACGAAACAAAACAGTGGAAGGTAAATATAAAAATGAACTGGTCTAACATAATCCCAAAACAATTGCCAATACAACCAAAATTCTAATAAAACGGGAATCATGCTTATCCACATTAAAAACAAGTAAAATATGATGTATCTTTTGCGAACTAAAACAGTTGAGGCAAATGGTCCTACTCGCATTGTATTTGGCACAGACATTTTTACCAATCTCTCTTTTTGAGCAAAGAAATTAAGGTTATTAATTATTATCGTGAATGATATTGAAAGAAATATTGTTTTCTTTTATGAATTTTTTTAATTTTTTTTCCTTTATACTGAACTGAAAGCATCCTAACATCAATTATAGCTTGTCTAATTTAGCTTTAGATTTAATCATATTTTATAATTTAAATAAGAAAATTAATTATTTAAATTTTAAGGGACATACCGTTTTCTTTTCATTGTCTCAAATTTAAGTTAAGACGAGTAGAAAATTGTTGAAAAAAAAATAATATCATCTCATTCATATCCATGTTCAAATAATCTACAATAATTTTTTCTCTAACGATAAGAATTAAGTTTTGGGTGTCTTTTTATCAACGAACACGGAGTTTCCGACAACGATGTTCGGTTCTTTCTAGGGTTCCATAACGCGGGCACAACGACTTGGAGCACGCAGACCAATAAAGCGATGTTGAGGTACATGTGGCAGGTGACATTCACCAAATTCTTAAAAGAGGGTGCCAAAAAATCAAATAGATATAGAGAAGCTACTATAGAGGACTTGATGGGAGGGTATTTGACGACTAATTAAGACCAATTCCTTAATTTCTATTAATATAGTTCAGTTTTTTTTCTATTAAATTTCTTTTTCTGATTTAAAGGAACATCCGTATTATATAAACATATTTCTTTTAAGGAAGGTAATTTACTTAAACAATTCGGAATTTTTATTAACGGGTTATCATTTAATCTTAAGGTTCTTAACGAAATAAGCTTTTCCATCCTGTATGTCAATAGTTGTAATTTATTATAGTTAATATCTAGCTCTTCCAGCGAAGTAAGGTTCCCGATCCATTTAGGGAGTTCTTCCAAATTGTTATTTTTCATGTCAAGAGTCTTGAGTTTGGTTAGGTTTCCCATCGATTCGGGTAGCCGTTTCAATTGGTTGTAAGATAGATTCAAATGCTCGAGCGAGCGGAGCTCTCCAATGGAATCAGGTAGCTCCTCTATTTTTTTGCCGCTTAATCTTAATTGCTTTAATGACTTTAGCTCTCCGAGCCAGTCAGGGATTTTATTTATTCCTTTAAGCGAAAAATTCAAAAATTCGAGCGATTTAAGTTCCCTTATCGTTTCGGGAAAGACAGTTATTTTATCATCTCCAAGCGTAAGACCAACTACCCTGCCATCTCTCAACATGAACCATTGACCTCCTGATTTTAGTCTTAAGACGCACACGCCTAACTCATAATCTATCAAATCTTCAATTCCTTCAATCACGCTTGCTTCTGCCTCAAATATGAAGATTAATCGCCTTTCTTCTCTTGAAAGCAAATAAATATAATTATCAACACAAAGAAATTGCCTGACGCTATCGGGACCATTCAAGAATCGCTCCACGATCTCCTCCTTGAATATTTTCCTCGCTTGCGGGTCTCCCGCTTTCGTTAACCTTCTCAACAGAGGAAAAGCTAAATTCGAATGGAGCAAGCGCATGTCGTATCCATTCTCTGCCCACGCTTGTAAATTGCTTGAATGCGCCCAAAATTCTTCAAGCGGAGGAATTTTTACTTTTACTAAGTCGTAATCGTCCTCGTATAAAATGTCATTTAACGCCTCTAAAGAGCCGTCTAAAAATTCAGCCGCTTCGTCTATAGAGTTTATTTCATCAAGCGAGTCAATCTCACCTTCTGGGATCTCCAATAACAAGAACTTGCATTGTATAAACGGTTCGCTCGCTACATAAATTATGGTTTCGCTTTCTTCCAGTTTTAAAATGATGTAATCGTTTATTTTAAATTCAACCATAACTTTAATTCATAGACTTTTTATAATTTAAGTTTAATATATAACGAGAGACAATTTTGTTATTTAAATTTATACTCTCTTACAAATTTTTAAGAGAGTGAACATTTATTATCGAAAACTATCTTTAGAAAAATGTTTGCATCGTATTTGGCACAGACATTTTTATCAATCTTTCTTTTTGCTTTTTATTTCAGTTATTTTTTTTAAAATTGGTTTTAAAAGGTGTCTTTTTTTATCTTCAATATTTACCTCATGTTCCACTTCCTCTCTTCTTTCTTCGTCTACATCTATTTTTGCAATTTTATCTCTTTTAGATTCAGAAATTTTGTTAGGTTTAAATTTTCTTCCCGGAATACCAGTATAAATCCATCCGGGCTCGAAAAATTGGTTATATATTGATACTGAAACAGCTCCTAAAACTGTATCTCTACCAAATATAGTACCTGGAGCAATTGTAGTTTGTCCACCCACAAGAGCATAATCGTCTAGGATAATCTTTTTTATAATTAAATATTTCCCGATAACCATCGAAGACATTACTACAGCACCTTGGCCGATTAATACTTTGCGACCCATTTTTATGAATTCACAATCAACCCAAGCATCTTGAAGGTGACTTGAAAAATCCATCTGTATGCCAAACCAACGGAAAGCTATTACATCTATCCATGGTAACGGACAATTTCTCATTAGCCATAAAGTGATTTTTTTCAGTTCAGTTCGCAAACACCAAAATTCAAAGTCAGTATCCCCTATTTCAGCAATAAATATTCCTTCTTTCGGTTTGTGGATTAAATTAACCAATATTAAAAGTAATTTACTAGTAAACAGTACTCCTAAAAGGAAAATGAAGTACATGAAAAATAAAGAAAGTGGCATGAGTATAATTGGAATGATCCATCGTACCCAATTCTCTTGAATTGGTGGGAGATTTCTTGTCCATTCATAAAAATAGATTCCGACTAATAATCCGCTTAACCAAAAAATAGGAATATATACTGCCAAAAATTTTATATTTACTCGACTAATAGCGCTACTAGTAGTAAAATCAATTATATAATCTGCCGCATCGTCATCTTCAGAAATATTGGAATTATTTTCTTCATTTTCGGTCAATTTTTGGAATCACCAATACTTTTTTGTGTAAAATTTTTTCCCATTTTTTTTAATTGTTCTTGCTTCACTCTTAATTCTTCGGCTTTATCTAAATCTTCTTTAGAAACCTTCAAATAATCCATGATTTTTCTTTTAAAGATTTTCCTTACAGGCATGCCATAGTAATAATTATTACCCTTTAACATGTTAAACTTAGTACAAGCCCCCATGGGTAAAATATAAGAATTATCACTTATTTCGCATCCCGGTGCTATATTATTAAATGTTGCAAGCGTCACGTTATCACCAAGTTTTATCTTAAAATAGACCACGTTCCCAAATATCCCTTCAACGAAGTGAGTCGATAAGGCGCTATTAACACCTATATAACAATTTTTCCCAATTTCACAAAATTTACCGCCAACAACCTGCTCCTCAATAGTTGAGCCCTTACCGATTATGTTTGTACCTACATAATTAAAAAACCAATTTATTAACCACGGAAAGGGTCCCTTTACAAAAGCGTTTTTCGGATATTTAATAAGGAAACTCCTTATATGGTAGAAGTCTAAAGTTTTACTTGGAAAATTCCGAGGAATAATTCCTGGTTTCGAAGGGGACTTTCTCTCCGTATATCTCCAAAAAAAGCGAGTTATAAAAGCAATAAAAAATAAATGTACCAAATAACATCCAATTATTACTATAGGCATGAATATTAGCGTTAAGGAAGAATTTAATTCAATAAAAAGAAGGAAGAAATTATTTTTATCTAAAAAATAGGGTACAAAGAATATTAACACGTAAAGCATGAAAATAATTGCTGGCAACAAAAAGGAACCAAAATAAATCAAAAAAAATGCGAATAAATACCATTGATATTGAAATTTTATATCTTCTATAATGAAATCATCTTTTGAAGCTACGAAATCAATTGGATTCAGTTCTCCGCTTTTTTCAGACATTATTTATCCTATTTATTACATATTTGTATAAATGTTTTATCTTAACTACTTTTCTTATAGATATTAATAGTTTAATTTAAAAATTTCCAGAATTTTAAAAAAATCAAAAATCTGATTAGGATTTTTCATTTAAATATTCGTGATATTTTATATAAATCATGAATTCTCGTTTTAATAACGACAAAAAAAAATGTTAAGATTTATTTTTATAAAATCAGAAAAAGTTAAAGATTAAGACCAGCACGTAAGGTAAATTTACATTATTACGATAAAGTCAAAATTAGGTGAATTAATCAACCCTTAATAAAAAATAATACAACAATTTTATATTTTAAGAAATAATAATTTTATTGGTAAAAAGAGGTATTTAAATCTTAAATACGTGATAATTGTAATTTAATTAAAAAAATCGATTAATTTGTAAATATTGGAGGAGGAAAATGACTAATAATTCTTTTTCATTAATGGATTTATATCCTAAACATGTAATTAATTCTAAAGGAGAAAAGAAAAAATTCGACGAGAAGAATATTTCAAAGGTATTAAATAAAGAAACCGGACTTGATATGAATATTGCCATTGAAGTAGCTGAAGATGTGATTCGAAAAATAATCGGTCTCGGAATTGACGAGATAACAACAAATTATATTCGAGAACTAGTGTGTGTCGAATTAACTCAAAGAGGGCTTAATAAATATCGAAATCTTTTTGCGAGAGCAATAAATTTAGAAAATATTAATTTTAAGTTGAAAGATGAATTTTTAGAAAATTTCAGAGGAAAACAGCCTAAATTTGGTCCACTGGGACTCATAACTTACAAAAGAACATATGCTAGACTTATTGAAGCGGAAAATCGTAAAGAAGAATTTTGGGAGACCGTGAGGAGAGTTATTGAAGGTTGTTATTCAATTCAAAAAGAGCATTGCATGAAATTAAGTCTTCCATGGAGCGATGAAAAAGCTCAAAAATCTGCCCAAAAAATGTTTGAAAAGATATGGGCCTTTAAATTTTCGCCTCCAGGTCGAGGATTATGGATGATGGGAACAGAATTCATTGCTCGGCATGGTTCCATGGCTTTAAATAATTGCGGCTTTGCGTCTACTGAGGATATTAACTTAAAATATTCTAAAGCGTTTGAATTCACCATGGATGCTTTAATGTTAGGAGTTGGTGTAGGTTTTGATACAAAAGGAGCCGGAAAAATCGTAATAAAAAAACCTAAAGAAGGAAATTACGACTTTCAAATTCCCGATTGTAGAGAAGGATGGGTTGAGGCACTTAAACTAGTGCTCGAAGCATATTTTTTAGGAAAGCAGATTCCAAATTTCGATTTTTCATTAATTCGAGATGCAGGTAAACCTATTAGGGGATTTGGTGGAATTGCCTCAGGACCAGAGCCTTTAAAAGCAATGTTAAAGGATATTCAAAACATTTTGGAAGAAAGTATAGGACAACCCATTACTTCTCTTCATATTCTTGATATCATGAATTATATAGGTCGTTGTGTCGTAGCAGGAAATGTTAGACGAAGCGCTGAAATTGCATTAGGAGATCCGGCAGATTTAGATTTTATACAGTGTAAACAAGATAAAGAGAAATTATATTCCCATAGATGGGCTAGTAACAATAGCGTTTTTGCTATTAAAGGATTAGATTACTCTTTTATTGCAGATCAAATCGTTGTAAATGGAGAACCTGGTATATTTTGGCTAGAAAATGCAAGAGCTTATTCTAGAATGGGACATAAACCGGATTATAAAGATAAAAAAGTCGCAGGAGTAAATCCTTGTATAACCGGAGATACTCTTATTGCTGTAGCTGATGGAAGGAACGCAGTTCCAATAAAACAATTAGCAGAAGAAGGTAAAGATGTTCCTGTATATTGTAAGAATTATGATGGGATTACAAAAATTAGAATGATGAGAAATCCGAGAATAACGGGATATAAAGAAAAAATACATGAAGTAAAATTAGATGATGGAAGTATTATTAGATGTACAGCAAACCATCGATTTATAATGAAGAATATGACTGAGAAGGCCGCCATTGATTTAAAAGCGGGAGATAGCTTAATAATAACTCCCAAATGGCAAACAACTTGGTCCGAGATAACAGGAGAAAAAATGAAAAAGAAATCGCCATATTGGTTATTAAATAATGGTAAGAAAAATATTTTTGAACATTCGTTTATTTACGAGCAATTAAATAAAATAAAAATTCCTCCAGGGAATGTTATCCACCATAAAGACAAAAAAAGTTTAAATAATCACCTTTCTAATCTAGAGTTGTTATTGAAGACGGAACATGATCAACTCCATAACATTTCCGGCGAAAAAAATCCCATGCGTTTTTGGTATCCTCACGCCACACCTGAAGAAAAACAACAATACCACGAAAGAATGTCTAAAGCAACTTCTGGAACTAAAAATCCAAGATATTCTGGATTCTCTAATGAGCAATTATATAATGAAATGATATCATGTATTCAAAAAACGAATGAACCATTAACAACTCCTGCTTGGAAAAAATACTCAAAAGAAAAGGGATTAATATCTTTTTTTACTGAATTTCGTGGTTCATTATTAAACCTTATTAAAAAAGCGAATATAGAATGTGGTTTTGAACATTTAAATAACCCTGCATTAATGAGAGAATACAAGAAATATATAAAATTACTAAAGAAAAGCGATCTTGAGTTAATTTTTAATGATGGTATTTTTGTCGTAAAATACTGTGAATTATGTGGAAAGGAATTTAAAACAAAATATGGTAAGCGAGAACAATCATATTGTTCATATAAATGTGCTAATAAAATAGCCGCAATTAAAGCAGGGGCAGCAATGAAAGAAAAAGGAAAAATAAATCAAAAAAGAGCTAAAAAGAAATTATGTCAATTATTTGCTCAATATGTCCATGAAAAAAATGAAGTCCCTCAATTAAGTGATTTTTCAAAGTTTATTAAAGAAAATGGAATAAACGATTTTAGAACTGCTGGAATCTATAAAGGATATCAGTTTGTGATGGATAAGATAACTCGGAAATATGATTGCCAAAGAATTTCAGTTCGCTCTTTATATAAACCACAATATAGGCAACAAATGGCAATGCAATTAAAGGATTGTGGGCTATTATATAACCATAAAGTGATATCAGTTAATTATATTGGGGAAAATACTGTATATAATGGCACTGTAGACGAATTCCATAATTATGGGATTGTGCTTACTAAAAAAGAAACTAATTCAGGTAGACCAAAACTTGAAATCATTTTTACTGCGAATTGCGGAGAACAATCACTAGAATCGTTCGAGCTCTGCTGTTTAGTAGAGACTTTTCCTTCAAGGCACGACTCTTACGAAGAATTTCAAGAAACATTAAAATACGCTTATTTATACGCAAAATCGGTCACTCTCGTGAACACGCATTGGAAAGAGACCAATGCCGTCATGCTTAAAAATAGAAGAATGGGAATCTCACAAACGGGGATCATTGAAGCCTTCATGAATAGTGGTAGGCGAAATATACTTGATTGGTGTGATAAGGGATATAAATATCTAAGAGCGCTAGATGAAGAATATTCAGATTGGTTATGCGTCCCTAAATCCATAAAAATTACTACCGTTAAACCTAGTGGAACTGTAAGTTTACTTCCCGGAGTTCCTCCCGGAATTCATTATCCTCATTCAGAATATTATATAAGAAGGATTCGCATCTCAAAGAATTCTGATTTAATTGCCCCGCTTAAGGTCGCAGGTTATACTATTGAAGATGATTTGTATTCAAAAAATTCTTACGTGGTTGAATTTCCTGTTCACGAGAAAAATTTCGGTCGTTCGAAGAACGATGTTTCAATTTGGGAACAGGCTGAAAACGCAGCGGCATATCAAAAATATTGGTCAGATAACCAAGTTTCAATAACGATCACATTTAATAAAAGCGAGGCACATCAGATAAAGCACGTCCTTGAATGCTACGAAGATAAATTAAAAAGCGTTAGCTTTTTACCGATTTCCGAACATGGCTATGAACAAGCTCCTTACGAAGAGATTACGGGATTTGAATTTGAAAAGATGATCGCTAATCTTAAACCTTTATCTTTAATCGAAACTAAAGATAGAGCTATCGGTGAAAAATTTTGTGATTCCGATAGGTGTGAGGTAAATTTATAATAAACATGATCCTAATTTCTAATCAATTTTTATATCACTTACAGGTAGGGAAACTGTCTTATCCGATAAACCTTCGGCTTTTTTATAAAATTCGTAGGTTCTTTGTTCTACCTCCTTAATATAAGCTTTTAATTGCCTCTCGATATCAGAGGGAAGCTCGGGTGGTTCGTAACTTTTCAAGAGTTGCTCAACTTTTTCGCCCGCAGTAGTTATAATATCCTTGGACCCTTTCTTAGCCCAAGTCGATCTCCGATTACGGTCGACCAGCTTTGGAATGAATAGTTCATTTTTCATGTGTTTTCTCGTGTGTTTTTCACCTAAATAATTCACGCCCTTTTTCGTGTTAGTTGCTACTTTTTTAATGACATCCAACCCGATGGTATCCTCGTTTACCGTAATACCTTCTAACGCTCGTCTCACCATCCCTGCTAATTCGTCGTCAATGACCAAAAGTTCTAAAGCTTCGACTAAGGTAGATTCGTAAGTACCGGCGCAAGTAATGTAATTAATACCTGCTTGAGCTGCAATCATTAATGTTTGCAATCGTTCGAAACCATTTTGAATATCAAATATCTTAGAATCTGTCACGCTCCCAAGTCCGCGTGATGGAATATCGTAAAAGCGTGCGAGTTGAGCAATTCCTGCGGTGATGATTCCTGTTTCAACGGAACCCATTGCAGAATTCCCGGAGCGCATGTCAGTTGCGATAGAAACCGTCCCAAAAAATACCGGCGCACCTGGATTTAATAATTGAGAGAGAACAATACCCCCTAAAATCTCTGCGTTAGTTTGAGTTAATAGCCCTGCTATTGTAACTGGAGCAGAAGTCCCAAGAAGCGCTTCTGGTGCAATTATAGTAGGTTGTTTATATTTTGCAAATATTGACAAACCATTTGTCATTACCTGAGGCAAATGAAGCGGGCTTGTAGGGTTAAAAAAGCCAACAAGACGTGGCTTTTCTATTAATTCCTCGTCGCCACCAGCTACTATCGAGGCCATGTTGATCATGTCTTGGCTAGCCACTTTACCATAACACCCGAGCCCATAAGGTTTCCTGGTGTTTTTTGCCCATTGATACATGCAATGGGCGTGTATTGCCGTGTACTTGACATCGTTAGGCCACACATCAACATGAGAATTTACAATGTGCTCTAAGCAATCAACAACGCGTATTTGCTTGATGGTGTCCTCGAGCAAGGACTTACGAACACCGCTCTTCCGTGTTGGATCGTACATTTTTACTGGCGTACCTATCGTGGCAAATTTTGTACTACATGTGTTAACTTCAAAATTAAACGCACTATCTGCGCCGTAAATTCTAAACAAATTAGGAACTTTTTTTAATTGCTCCTTAACGAGAGAATCTGGAAGTTTTACGAAATTTGTAATTTGATCAATTTCTGCCCCATTTTCTTGGAAAAGGTCTCTCGTATCCTTCGCATCTACTTTTATACCTACCGTAGATAGTAATTCCAAGCTAGCCGAGTGTATGGCTTGAATCTCGTCCTTTGAGAGGACATTAATCTTACTCATTTTCATGATAGTTTCTGTCGTTCAAAATTTTTATTATATTATTAAATATTAAGTAATTAATTTCTTCAAGAGAGAAACGGCTTCAATAGCATCGTCAGCCCAACCATCAGCACCAATCTCTTCTGCCCATTCGTCTGATGTAGGGCTCCCTCCTACGATAACTTTATATTTCTCGCGAATCCCCCTTTTCTCCAATTCACTAATTAATTGTCTTTGGAAATCCATTGACATCGTTAAAAGTGAGGATAGTCCTATGGCTTGAGCCCCGACTTCCTCGGCTTTTTCTATGAATTGCTCCGCAGGGACATCAACTCCTAAATTAAACACTTCAAATCCGTTGGAAAAGAGAAATGACGCAACAAGGTCCTTTCCAATACTATGTACATCACTTTCTACGGTTCCAAGTACAATCTTGCCTTGACTTTCTCTTTCTTTTCCTTTTGCTCGTATGGCAGGATCTAAAACTTCGTCAATGACAGTCTTTACGATAGAGGCAGAACCTATCAAATCAGGAAGGAAAATTTCTTCACGTTCGAATTCATCTCCTAAGAATTGCATGACATCTCCTATCATTTTTAGGAGCACCTCTGGCGTTACCTCTTCTTTTTCCAGGGTTGATTTGCATGTATTTATTAATCCATCTTCGTCCCATTCCAAGATGTATTCTTTAATGCTTTCTTCTAATGTCATGTTGCTTTCCATAAAAAAATGTATTTATTTAAACATTTATTCTAATAACCATTAATTATAAGATATTAACAATTATTTGTAAAAAAAGTTTTTCTAAGACTTCTTAAATTAATATTTTTTATTACTTAAATATTAAATTAGGAAATCTGAATAATTTAAATGCAAATTTTTCAATAATCTTTATTTTTATTACATTTTTATAGAGAAATTGATTAACAAAATTAAATTAATTAAAAAAATAGAAGTTGTATTAATTAAAATGGACGAAAAAAAAGAAAATCCAAGCCAAATTGATAAGGAACAGCGAGAAAAATGGGATAAAATGAGATTTGAAACGCAATTGATTAGCGCAGGTGAAGACCCGTATCCTGAAACTTCTCATAGCCTGCGAACGCCTATCTATGCGACAAAATCTTACACGTATTCTTCGTTGTCAGAATTACTTAAGAATAGATACTTTTATTCTCGTACTGAAAATCCCACGCTTTACGCACTCGATAAGAAACTTGCCACGCTCCACGGGGGGGAAAAAGCAATTTCAGTAGCGTCAGGAATGGCTGCAATTCATCTTGCTTGCTCCAGCATTCTTCAAAAACGCGTGGAACGAATTAGACCAAAAAAAATTAAAAATCTCTTACCTCAAACTCGTCCCAATGAGATTCCTAACATGATAATTCATTTAAATCAATACACGGGGTCATATCGGCTCTTTACTAAAATTTATCCACAGATGGGTATTGAATTCAAACGAATAAACATGTGTGATTTGAAAGAGGTTAAAGACGCAATAGACGAACAAACCAAACTTATTTATGTAGAAACGCCTGCTAATCCTACGGTTGACATTTTAGACATTCAAGGCTGCGCCGATTTGATACACGAAGTCGGGGGGAAATGTATCGTTGATAATACATGGGCATCTCCTGCTCTCCAACAACCATTAAAATTAGGTGCCGACCTTGTTATAGAAAGTCTAACAAAATACATAAATGGTCACGGTGATTGCCTTGGCGGGGCGATTATAGGACCAGCTAACGAAATTAGAAACATTCGCTATTTCTGGTTGGAAACACAAGGACAAGTATTGAGTCCATTCAACGCTTGGTTAATATTACGAGGAGTCAGAACTTTAAGCATGCGAATGGCTCGGCACTCATCAAACGCAATTAAAATTACTCAATTTTTATTGAAACACCCGAAAGTTAAGGAAGTTATTTATCCCGGTTTAAAATCTCATCCAGGGTACGAACTCGCAAAAAAACAGATGAGAAATTTTAGTGGAATGATTGGATTTGAGCTTGAATCAGAAGTGGAATGTAATAAATTCATCGAACTCCTAAAATTAATTAAGGTCGGTGTATCACTTGGAGATACCACCTCTCTCATTGAATATACTGCGTTAATGACGGGCATTGATCTCGCTTCGTGGGAACGAAAATCCATGAACATTTCAAATACACATTTTCGATTCTCGGTTGGATTGGAAGATCCTCAAGATCTAATCGATGATCTGGACCAAGCTCTTAGCCAAATATAACCTTAAGTCTTTTAAAAATGATTAACCTGAGGATAACTTTTAAAGAATAAAAAATAAAAAAAAAATTTAAATCTAATAAAAATATTTAAAACGAACTATATCGTAAAAGAATTACTTAAATTTAAATAATCAAAAGTTTAAGTAAAAATTATAAAAGTTAGAATTATAAATAACATAAAGTAAACATTATAAAATTTAATAATTAAAACAAGTGATTAAAAATGGCAAAAAAAAAGGAAACCGAAAAAACTGACGCTCCAAAAAAAAAGACTGAAACAAAAGAAAAAAAAGAAGAAACTAAAGAAGAGCCTTACGTGGATGAGCGAAGGGTTTACAAGAAAATTAAAGTTAATTTCTGGAGGACGCGTCTGCACGAAGAGGAATTGGGGGTATATCAGTCTCTTAAATATCAAGCAAAAACAAGGTACTTTTCTAAAAATTTCGAAATCGAAGGGCTCGTTGAGATCGATGACAAGAAGAAATACATTATCGCTTATAATAAAGATGTCTGGGAAGAAAACCCAATAGAGAAAAAACGCCTAGTATGCCGGCTCTTTACAATTATGGAAGAGAAGATGGGGATGGGAAAAGGTGGTTCTTTTAAAGGGGGTATTGAACTTAGCATTACTCATTCTTTAATCCAAAGTTATGAGATTAAACACCCCGCAAATGTGTTCTTCGTGCAAGTTCCAAGAACAAACACATTAGCCCGGATCGTTAGTGGATGGAGATTTATCGGAACTCGTTGGACCTTTCCATTACTTCCAGAACAAACAGACGATAGGCTCCAAATGATCATGGCAAAAGGTGTCGTTGGCCCGGGAAAGAATTACAACCTTTTCCTCGGTGAAAAAAAAATTGCCAGAATCGATGGGCAACCAATCCAAAAAGAATTTGAAATCGAGATCTATGAAGAGGATTACGCAAAAGACAAGTATTTTGTCATGATTTTAACATTATTCGGAGTTTGTTGTAATTTCATGAAAGATGCTAAAAAAATCATTAAGAAATTTTACAAACAGATGAAAACTACTGGTACTACTGAGTACAAACCTCCCAAACCAGAGCTCGATCTTTTCAAAAACCCTCGAATGATGAGGAAATAATTTCTTTTCATTTTTTTTTTTAAATTTTATTCCTATATCTTTTAAATTTATTTCTATAAATTCTTTCCAATTTTCCAGAACTCATTTATATTCTCTCCTATTGATTTTTTAATTCGTTAATTATTTGGATAAAATTCCTATTTAATCGATTATTTTAAATTTGATCATGACTCTTTATATTTTTTTTTAATATTTTGAAGGACTCAGTTGTAAAAAAATTAAAAGCGGAAATTAATTTGCGGAATTAATTGCGTGTTTTTTTAATTTTATTTATAGCGTTATTTTATATTCTAAATAAAGGTATCAATAAATATTATTTTTACAACTGATAACAATTTATCTAATATTTGATCGATTTCTTCTTCCATTTTCATGTAAACGGGAATATTTAACAGTACTCCAACTGCTAGAGAATAACAATCGGAAATAGAGATAGGAAAGTTGCACTTTAACCTAAAGGCATCGTCCCTCAATACGCTTTCAGAACAAATATTAAAATCCAATAAAACCTCTGAAATATATTCTTTTGCGTCTAGAAACCCAATTTGGCGGTAAAAAATATATTTAAGTTCAGTATCTGTTAGAGGGGTTAATTCATAGTTAGAAATAAACTATACAAATCTGGACACTTTATAAATTATTATATGATATGAATGTTATTTTTTTGATAAATTATAAGACTATTAGGTTTAAAATAAGCAAAATTCATTTATTAAAATAAAGCACT
>JAUWRB010000197.1 GCA_030610785.1 Promethearchaeota archaeon
TGGAAAACGCCTTTTAGAGCGATGTTACTCAATAAATTTGCTCCAAATTTAAAGATCAAGCTCCATGCTGATAAAAAACAATTAACTGAAATAATTAAAGTTCTTGAACCAAAAGAGGTTTGTTTTTTCCATCAAAGTCCAAAAAAACTAATTCCTGCTGTCCTGCTGGCGAAAAATTTAGGCGTAGAAAAAGTAAATGTTTCTCAAAAAAGGAGACTTAAAATCCTTAATTAATATGAATAGTTTCAAAATTTTTAAAAAAAGGTCGTTATAAAAAAGCTTCAGACAGCCTACATGGTTGCACTGAAGCTATTGATTCGTATACCAATCACCTCCGCCTGTTCACAGGCTATAAACGAATTTATAAAACTAGGTAATTAACTGTGTACTCTGAAAAAGTTATAGATTATTTTAAAAACCCCCGTAATATTGGTGAACTCGTTGATGCCAATGCAGTAGGAGAGGTTAGAAACAACGAAGATGGTGATTTAGCCTATATCTATATTAAAGTAAAGAACGATAAAATTGAAGATATTTCATTTCAGACATTTGGTTGTGGCGCTGCTATTGCGACTTCCAGCATGATTACTAAATTAGCAAAAGGTAAATCTCTAGATGAGGCGTTAAAGATTAATAAGGATGATGTGGTGGATGCTTTAGGCGGACTACCTCAAATAAAATTGCAATGTAGCAAATTAGCTGCGGATGGGTTACATGCTGCGATAGAAAATTATCGAAGAAAACAGCATTAGAATATGAGTAAATTCCCGCTCTTATTATGTTATATTTTGCTTCATTTCATATATTTTTGAAATATTATCTATTAATTTTAAAAGTTTAATTCTATCAGGAATGTGTTTTAATTGTTTTTCATACTCAGGATAATAAGTATAAAAACAAGTCAATATTTTAAACCAAGATTTCTGCTCGTCTGTTTCTTCTTTAATTGCTCTTTTTAAATTTGCAATTATCGTATGAGTTTTTTTTGTTTTAAGAGCTTTTAGAAAATTTTTTGTCCAATATATTATAATTTCCGCCCATTGTTTTGGTCGAAAACTCGCCATGGAATAGCTCATATCGTCATCTATACAAAGAAATCTAATTTTTTTATCTTCGGGTTCTTCTGGGTTTTCAATTAATTCTAGTTCAAAATCGGTTTTATTAAGTTCTCCTAAGATGGGATATAATTCTCCAGGAGAGATTTTAGTCTCTAATTGAATTTTGTATGTCATTTCTGAAATAGGTATGTAAAAATCGGGATATTTTTCTAAATTTTCTATTCGATACATGTATTCCTTTTTAATTATTTGAAAGATCTGATTTTTTAAAACTTCCGTGAGTCTATCTTTTTTAAACGAAATTTGCGTTTCTTTTTGAATCTTTTCAATTTGTTGTTTATCTGCTTGCTTTTTGGTAAAATCTGAAGCAAGAGAGGATATAAATTGATCTTGAACTTTATCTGATTTCAAATCATTATTAAATTTAATCATTGTTTTGTCTTTTATAGAAGTTGCTTCAATTAATCTTTCGGAAAGAAATCGTTTTGCTTTCTTTCTTGCCCCATCCTTTTTCTCAAATTGTTCGGTCACTGAAAGGAAATCAATTAATTTTATCATTTTTCCTTGGTCATCTTTCCTTTCTATTATTACAATGTTCATGTCTTTAGCTACTAATCTTTTAATTAAAGAATAAACAATAGCCTTTGATAATTTTGTCGTTTTAATTAATTCGCGCTCTAATATCTCAAGCGGATAAGGCTCTCCTCTTCTTATATATTCGCTTTTAATGATTTTATAAACTTGCTCCGTGCTCTTTTCTTCTTCATTGACAGTTTCCTTTTGTAATCTCATGAACATGGAAGTTTCGTGCGGTTTTAAATAATAAATTAATAAGGTTAAACCGAGTAATATAATCATTAAAACCGAAATCACGTATTTATCTGCCATTAGAAAATTCCCAACTATAGTAAGCTCTTGATTAGGAATTTCACTTGAAAGAGAAAATCGAGTTAAGGTTTGAGCAAAAACACAGGCTAAAAAAAACACGATTAATCCATCTTTCTTAAAAAATAACACGCGCCAACCAAAAGTCCTACCTAGTTTTGAAATAACTCGATATAAAAAAAACATGGAAACTGCGAATTCAAAAATGAAGATAAAAGTTAACGTTGTACTAGTAGCTCCTACTGTTGCCTTCAATGCAGATACCGTTTCAGGTCTTAATAACAAAAAGATCGTCATTTGAAAAATTTGAAAGAAAAATATGAATAAAACTATTAAAGAAAAAGTGAAATTATCAAAACTACCCGCTCTTTTTGTCTCTGCCCTTTGTCTAGTAAAAACAAACTCAAAAATGATAAAAACAAGCGTCATGACTAAGCTAAAATAAATTAAAGGCATTATTAACCTCATTTCTAAGTTATAAACATCAACCGCTCCTTCTGGATTGTTTGGACCAAAAAAATCTAAAGCAATAAATACCAAAAAACTTCTATAAAACATTGAAATAATAACAAGTACGATTAATATAAGAAAAGGCACTATTAAAATAGTTAAATATCTGGGAATTGAGTATCTTGAAATGAATCTCGCTTCAATTTTAGTTGAAAAATTACGAGAGGTCAGGTAAAATCTACTACTTAATATTATTAACCAAATCATGGCTAAGGCGGAAAAAAAACTTATTAAGTTAATCTCAGTTTTAAATACAAAAAAAAAGAATAGATATAAAAGGAAAATCATGCCACAGTATAATATTATTTGTTTCAAGGCCGTTTTTTCTTCAAATATATAAATCCTAATCTTGTCAACACTCAAAAGTATTGAAATTATTAAAAAAAAGAATAATATCGCGTTTCCAAATATGAAAGGACTCCCTATTGTAAGGATATATATAATAGGATTGTCTGGAAAATTGATTGCGAGAAGTAAAGTAAATGAATAAAAAATAAAGATCCCATATAATCCATAAAATTTTTTCTCGAAAGAAAAAAATTTGGGGGGTTCTTGACCTTTAAGCAGGACATCTTTTGGAAAACATAACTTTTTTAGGTCTTTATAAAAGAATTCTAATTCAATTTTTAATCTCAAAATAAGACTTTTATCTAACGAAAAACTTGATTTTTTTGCTACTTTTGTTGATTTAGATTGTTTATTATTAGACATTTTAAGTTGAAGTAAATTCTCTATAGCAATAAATGCTAAACTTTTTTTTCTTTTATACCTTAAAATATTAAAAATACCAAGAATTTAAATATATTAGCATTATTTTTTTAATGTGAGAAGCGTAAAATTTAATTATTAAATAAAGAAATTTTAATAAAAATAAATTATCTATTTTACTCGTAGCATGGAAAAAAAAAACACCGAAGATAAAGAAACTTTAACAATTTTAATCAAGCAGGCAATTGAATTGCTAGTAGAAAAAAATGTCTCAAGAGTAGTTATTTTATCGTCATATAAGATAAATTCAATATTGAAAGACCACTATGCAGTTGATATAAAGGTCGATAAAATCGGACGAGTTCTAAGTAATCTAGCAAAAAGGAATAATCTCAAGCGATTAAGTACAAATATACCAAAATATAAACTTTTTTCGTCGGAATTAAAGAATTTTCGTTGGAATTGAAGCATTAATTTTAAAGCTCAAAAATAGCTCGTCTTTTAAATCTTTTAAAGACAAAAAAAATAACGATTCCTTTGTCTTCTGGTTTAGCTGTGCTTATTTTTATAATTTAAAAGATATTTAAATTTTAAAAAAATAGTATATTCTTAATTTTTTAATGTTTTTACATGTTTTGAAAAGTTTCCGAAATTTTTTTTAATTTTTCAAGTAATTTATCCATCTCTAAAAAAGATTCTTTAGTAGGTTGCGATTCCATGCTTAATTTTTCAAAATTATTAATTATTTCTTTCTCAAATGGCGTGTTTGTGATTTCAATGCTTTTTATAGTCTCATTATTAAAATTATTTATTACGTTAGTATTTTTTAGAATATTTTCTGAAATTTTATTTAATAGGCCATCTAGTTTTGAATTTGCTTGAGTTGTACTAGATAAATTCTCGTTAATTGTTTTAACACCGCTCTCAATCTCGCTGATAACACGATTAATTTTTCCTTCAATTAAAGTATTCAACTCTTTTATTATTAAATCCTTACTACTATTAATATGGCTTTCTAATTCTTTTTGAGCCTCAATTCGCTTATCTATACGGTTTTTTATATCTGTCTTGAATGAATCAGTGATTTCCTCTAAATTTTTCTCAAACCAACTTTGTAATTTTATCAAACCACTAGAAATTGATTCTTTCGTTTGATTAATAATGCCTCGCGAATATTCCATTCCTTTTTCTGTTCCTTCATTTACGTCTCTTGTCCAATCGCTTAATTGAGATTTGAATGTATTAAAAAATAAATCCATGAACTTTGAAGATCCTTCTTGAAAACCGGAAATTATTGGTTTTACTTGTAAAAATTCTTCTGACTCCCTTATTAAGGAAAATTTTTCCTCTGACATGGGTATCTCCTGGAGCTCTTCTGGAATTGAAGGTCTTGATTCGTTTACTTCTTTAATTAAGATGGGCGACTTCTTCTGTGAGTCCTCTACAAATTTTTTACACCATTTAAAATAATCTAGAGTAGCAGGTATTTCTATTTCGTGCGATACTTCGTGAAAATCAGTAATTCTTTTATAATTATTTAACCTATACACTTTTAAACCTAAATTTTCATCTTTTAACATTAGTGTGTGGTCGAAAACAATACCAAAACTACGAGGAAATTCCTTTTTCTGAAAGAATTGATGATTTTTTTTATCAACATTCGAAAAATGAAGCCCCTTGCCCGGATGAGAATGGTACCACCCTAAAATACTTAAATTTATATATTGTTTTTCAATTTGAGCAATTATTGAATGAATTTCGGAAGTGAATTCTGCTTCTATATAGTCTCCGTGAGTTATTGGGATTGCATTAATAACTACGATTTTATCTCCATTTAAATCAATATTTCCCAAACAAACGCCCATTACTGCAACGCTATTATCAAGCGCTTCGTTTCCAAATCTTAAAACATGAGTTATCATGTTTCTAATGGCTTCTTTTTTTATGAATATACTCCCTTTCTCTGAAGTTATTTCGTCTTTTTTTAATTTATTATTAGTTTTAATTGAAGGATTTTCTGACATTTTAACTTATTCACCTCCCTCTTCAATATTTCTTATTTTTATCAATAAATTTTGTTTCTGAGTTTCTAATTCCTTTAATTGATTTTGAAGTATTTCATTATCATTATTTAAATGATTTATTTTATCTTGCAAGTCTAGTTTATCTGATTTTAAAGAATTCAAATTATTTTGTAAGGGTTGTATCATACTCTCTAACAATGATATTACCTTTTCTATATTTTTAACGGAATTACTTGCGTTATCACGAAAATCCGTAAAAACTTTTACAATATTACTAGTTCTTTCCGCTAAAATATCCATGTTTTTCTCTTTCGTTTTTTCTAAACTCTTCAAAGTTGAACTTTCTGTAGATTTTATCCTTTCAGATAAATTTTTTAAAGAAATTAACTGTTGTTCCACACTTTCAGATTGTTTAAAACTATTTTTCTTTATTTTAGTTATTAAATTTGACCCTTCGTTTAATCTTGGGATAATATTATCCATGAAACTATTAATTTTATCGTCAATTAAGTTATTTACACTTTCTACAAGGCTTTCTTTTATTTGAATAAATGATTTTTTAATATTTTCGTTATTATTATCAAAATCGTCTAATTTATCGTCAATATAGGAGTCTAGTTGATTTAATTTCTCTGTTAGGGCTTTTTTATACGATTTTTGTAATTTTGAAGTTCCATTATTAATTGTATCATTTAAAGAAAATAATTCTTTTTTTAAATACTCGTTATTTTCAACTATTTTTTTTATAATACCTTGACTCCAATTATTAAGATATCTAATTAATGGACTAATCGATAAATCTAAAAAACCTGATATCCCTCTCTGCAACGACTGTAAAATTTCAGCCAATTTTAACACTGGTTTATTATAATTAATTTTACTTTGGCTTTTAATGGGAAGTGTACCAAATATCTCAGGAATCTCGTTAATCTCTAAAATGGCTGGCTCGTTAGAATGAATACAATTAATTAATTCCATTAATCTAATGTAATAATTAAGATTATCTGGAGATTCAACAATGGATGTTTTCACTTCGTGATAATCACTATTTAACCCTTTTGATGGATCATCCAATCGAAAAGTTCGAAACCCTAAATCTCCGGGCGTTTCTAAGTAAGTATGGTCAAAAACAATACCTATTGCGCTTGGATTGGGGACTTGCCAACCAAGCTGATTCTTAATATCTACGGATGAGAAAAAAATCTTTAAAGCAGGATGTGAGTGATACCAACCAACGCTAAATAATGGGGGATCTTTTTCGGCATATTGAGCATCGATTGCTGCGAAAGAAGCGTAATCTTCGGGTGAAAATGCAACTTCTATTAAACCGCCGTGAGAAATGGGTACAGCGTCTTCAATAATTACATTTTTAATTT
>JAUWRB010000139.1 GCA_030610785.1 Promethearchaeota archaeon
GGACCATCTCTAATTCGGCAATGTCATGTCCTTTATCCAATTACCCCATATTAATCGTGGACGCTAATAACCGTAAAGCGTATTTTTGGGCAGACCGACCGTGTTTTACCTGCGTGGCGTTTGATAGGTGCGAACCGATTAAAGAATTAACTAAAGAATTCGAGGATTTGGAGGTATATGGTTATCAAAAAACATAAGTCAATAATTATCGTTTCAGTTGGGTTATTAATTTTAATCTGTTTATTAAACGTTAATAGGTTATACAAGATCAATATTATTGACGCTAATTACGAATTAAACGATAATCAAGACATTTTCATTAATAACGCTCCAATGGCAAGCGATTCACAATTTCCCGATAAAGTACATACCTTTCTTGCCCCGAGCGACAATTTAACTTTTAGCGCGCCCTTAGAAAAAGGTTTTTATTACTATATAACTATAGAAATTGTAACGCCTCACAATTGCACGATGAAAATTAATATCTTAGATCCTGATGGTTGTAATTTTAATATTTTTGATAGTAACATGTCTTATTATCCATCAGGACTTAGAGATTTTGAAATACCTTTCGGTACAGCAATGTCGGGAAATCATGTCTTTAACTTTTCTGTAGAAGCCGTAAGAACCTTAAATATTCATGTTAAGATAGAACAAGGACCTCATTGTATATATAAATATGTTGCTCCATTAGATAACAATAGCTTCATTCAAGATGATTATCGGAGGGTTGAAAATGGTACCAATGTTATTCAAGAAATTGTTTTAGAAACCGATATCATGTATTATTTTTACATCTACAGAACTTCACCCATTACAATTTTAGAAGACAACACTGTAACCATGGATTATTTTATAAAGGACAAAAATCAAGTAGAGTTCATAATATATGTCAATGATAAATTAGCTGATATTGATGGTTTTACAAAATTTGTTTTTGGAACGGCTGTAGGGGGGGTATATACGTTAAATATTACGATTTGGTGCGAAGTAGAACACGTTAATATAGGTCAAGCGATAGTTACTGAATATAACATCAGTGAACAAATACCATTTCATAATAACACGTCGGATGCAAACGCAAGCGACACAGATTCGGATGCAGGCGACACCGATCCATTTAGGGACTTGTGGAACAGTACAATGTCCTTGCCAACAGAATGGACGATAGGAACTTTAATATTTGTTGGAGGTATCTCAGGAACTTTGATTATTTTGATTATTAATCATCGCAAAAAAAATCCTGTCCATTTAGATCTATAATTTTTTTTTTAATTAATTTGTTGAAATTTTCTTTTATATATTGCTTACATGATTATTACAATGTTTAAAGTATCGAGAAAAAAAACTTATCTTAAAAAAGCATGTGTTGCGAATTATAAGAAATTTAAAAAATAAAAATAAAAATAAAAATATTTCACGCTTTAACTAATTTTTTCGCCGAATCTTGCATCTCGATTACTTTTTTTGACGATATGCCGCTAATTTGTGACGCAAGTTCTTCCGGATCAGCACCTATTAAAGCGGTAACATCGTTTATTCCTTTAGATTTTAAGTTGTCGGCAAATCCTTTTCCTATCCCCTTCACGCTCGTTAAAGGGACTTTACTCTCCGATAAGCTTTCGCCTTGCTCAACTTCTCCATCTTCCTCGTATAGTTTTTCAACCTCGAATTTGATACCCTCTTTTTTAGGAAGCTCTATCTTGTCGGTGTCAGCGATTCCCACGCTCGTTATGAAAAATTCACACTCTTCGGGCGGTAAATCGGGCGCGTCTACTATAACTGCTCTTCTTTTCTAAAATTTAATTAAGTTTATTATCTTTTTCTTCGCTCTATAGCACATTTTTTGCACCACGAACCTTTAGGTTTAGAGGGATAGCCTTTTACAGAATCAAATCTTACTATAAATTCATGTCCTTTTGAGCATTTCCATTTATGTTTTGCGTGATACCCCATATACTCTTTAGATAAACATTTACTTCCTGTGCCTCCTCTTAAAATAGCTAGTTTATCAAGATATTCTTTCGTATATTTTAATTGATTTTGAAGTAAATTTTTGAACTTGCATATTGGACACCAACTACCTTTAGGTCTTTTTGGAGTCCCCTTAATCTTACTTGGAGTTGCTTTAAATTGATGGTTCTCTGCACAGATAAACTCAAGTTTTACTCTTGCCCCTAACCAATATTCTGAAAGACATTTACCTCCTTTCATTATAGCTATTTCATGTATTTCTTCTAAATAACCTGGAGGGGCGATATTAAATTTTCTCCAGTCAATTTTTTCTATATTACTTGGAACAATTATATCTACTTTTCTACATTCATTAATTATATAGTCTTCCATTCCTTCAAATTTTATTTCCATTAAGTTACCATTATTCCTCACATATCCTATTTCGATTAGATTTATATCATTTTTCTTACACATATCTCTTTTATATTTATCGTTTTCTTGATACAAATTAAAATCCTCTGTAGTCGGATGAAAATATGGAATTCTAACATAATGTTGTTTACCCTGATATTCAAAAGCTAAATTTAATTCTCGACTATAACCATCAAGATGCATTTTTCTCTGCCTAAGCCATGGTAATCCATATTCCTTAGGAAATTCTTTATTAAATATTGTTTCAAAAAATTTTCGACAAATTTTTTCTTTTATGCTTCTTGAACATTCTGGACACCAAGTCCCTTGCGGTCTTGAAGGTTTTCCCATAATATCACTTGGTTTTGCACACCATTTGTGTCCACATGTAAAACATTCCCATATTAGATATTTTTTTGTACCCTTAAAATGTCTTGATACACACTTCCCTCCTCCAGGTTTAAGTGAAGCAAGTTCATTCATTTCCTCAATAGTATAATGTCTATTAATTCCCCCACCACATTTAGGACACTTAAATCCTGATTTTCTTCTTATTATATTCGCCCTTGAATCATACCATTCTTTCTGACAAGATTCATTTTTACATTTAAATAATAATGGACTTTCATTATTTGAATATTTTAAGGATAATAGTTCAATATTATTTTCTTTTGCTAATTTCTTTATTTCGATAAAATAATCTTCTTTTGATTTCCTTGACATAATAAACATATAGTATCTAATTAATAAAAATAATAAGAGAGTTAATATTTAGATTGAAGAAAAAGAATTATGATGCTAAATATTGTTAGCTACATCTAAAAGGTTTTTAGATACATGAAATTCTATAGTTTAATCAGTTCAAAAACTAGAATAGTAAAAATAAAATAAAATAAAAAAATTAGGTTTTGATTAAGATTTTGGCAGAGTTTTGCATCTCTATTACTTTTTTAGGAGAAATACCCACTATTTTAGACGCAAGTTCTTCCGGATCTGCGGACAATAGCTCTTCTACGCTGTTAATCCCTTGAGCTTCCAAGTTCTCTTTAGTTCCTTTCCCGACGCCTTTTATGTTGATTAAAGGAATATTAGAATTAGAGCCGTCTTCTTCGCTACCTTCGTCTTTTTCGTATAATTCTTCGACTTCAAAATCTAACGCGGGTGATTTCGTATCTGGCACATCAACTTTGTCGGTGTCGGCAATTCCAACGCTCGTAATGTAAAATTCGCACTCTTCAGGGGGCAGATCGGGAGCGTCTACTATCACAGCCCTGCGTTGAAGCGAATTATTTGCAGAAAATCCCTTCGTTTTAAACATTACTCTGAAGTGACAGCCATGGGCAACTATTTAGAAGCGACGCATTAAGTATGACATCGCTGTTTCCTCCAATAGCATCGTTACCGGAAAACATGCCCATCATTTTAGTTGCGACTTGATTGGTCAACAACACGGCACAGTTGTAAGTCTCTGCAATCCTAGATAATGCGTGGATCATGTTGTTTAAAGTGGCTTGTCGCCTGGCGAGCATGCCAATCCCGATATATTCCGCCCGCAATAACGCCATCAAGCTATCTACCACAATTAATCTCACATTTCGAGTCTTGCAGAGCGCTTCGGCTTTCATGATCATTTGAGATTGATGGTCGGAACTATATATCCTTGCGTGAAATATTTTCGCTAATACATCGCTAGGATTGAGTCCAAACCTTTTAGCAATGCGTTTAACTTTTTCTTTTGAAAAAGTATTTTCCGTGTCGATGTAGCAAACCGCGCTTTCTAAACCCCCCTTGCTTCTAGGTAATTGAATGGTAACGGCAATTGTCTGAGCTAAATTTGTTTTTCCCGACTTGAAAGGTCCATAGATTTCTGTTAATTTACCCGTTTGAAAACCGCCCCCGAGAATTCTATTAAGTTCCGAAGAACCCGTTGTAATAAACTCCACATTCTCGTTAATATCGGACGCAGGAGCAAATTCTGTCATTCCAAGGGCGGTTCTAGCGTTCCAAATGAGTTTTTTTGCTGATTTTTCGCCTAACCCATCTATGCTTGAAATAACTCTGAGCGGGGACATCGCCAGCGCTTCAGCCGTATTCACGCCGTTTTCTTGTAGTAGTTTTATTTGTCGAGCGTTAATTCCTTTTATTTGACTTAATTCAGCCATTTTATCACTTTTAAATTTTTTACGTGTTTTTTATTAAATCATATAAAAGGCTGGATTATTTAAAGGAAAAAAAAAAGAAAAGTAATTAGAAAATTCCAATGCAACAAAAAAAAGAATTATTCTTCAAGATAATTTTGCAATCCTTTAATATATCTCTTAGGCGTAAAACCATGTAATA
Source organism: Promethearchaeota archaeon (assembly GCA_030610785.1). Lineage (GTDB taxonomy): Archaea > Asgardarchaeota > Lokiarchaeia > Sigyniarchaeales > SOKP01 > JAUWRB01. The sequence goes on from JAUWRB010000139.1 coordinate 4,708, forward strand.
ACGCTTCGTGTAACAATTTAACATTTAATTCGTTCAGTTCTATTTTTTTAGGACCATTTTCAATTTTTTTAATTATTTTTCTTACTATATCTTCTATTGAAGCCATTGAATCTTCATGTTCTCCGAAATAACCGCCATGAGATAAAAAAATATTTGATATTAATTCAATATCTTCTTTAGAGAATTTTTCGCAACATTCCCTGCACACGATACTGAGACTAAAAGAAGTCTGATAGACTGTAGACATGTCATTTATATTACCACGACATATTGAACATTTAATTGGTTCAAAATTTTTACGACTATTTTCAGAAAAACTCATAATGCATATCAATTACTTCCACGATATATAAAGGAAAAGACAAAAAACATCATGATTTAAGGTTTTTTTTTTTTTTTAAAATTGATAAATAAAAATCCTTTGTCTACTATCCTATATTCGGTATTTAGGATAATTTCGTTGTTATTACTATTTTTAATTACGCTTTGGTTATTCCCGGGATTTGGATTTTTAGTTAAAAAAATTTGAATAGATTTTATCCGATCAAATAATTTATGGAAATAAGAAACGGTTTCTTTTAATCCAGGATCAAAGCTTACTTCGTGAATCAATATCAATTTAATTTTTTTCATTTGGCAAGACATTATCAGAGGGAGCAACAAATCGTTAAAAAATTTATTATATACCAAAACTTTTTTCCCAACATCGTTATTTTTTGATATTTCGAATCTTAAATGGTGAGAAATGTTATCGACCACTATAAATTTAAAGGGAATTTTTGAAACAAGATCGATAACATTTTTAACGCTCTTTTTCAATTCGTCTAAATCTCGGCAAGAGCAACTTTTTGGAGTAACTAAAATTTGTTTTTTTAAAAATTCTTTTCTCTCAGGAAAGCTATCATACATTTTCTCTAGTCTTTTTTTCGAAAACGATTCGCTAGCCTGAACCCAAATAGTATCATGCTCATGAGTTCCACTTAAAACCAAATTACCAATTAAATACATTGCTAATGCGGTTTTTCCGGTGCCCGATTCTCCGGCTATCGAAACTACATTTTCTTTTTGGATAATTTTGGATAGAACATCTAATACTCCCATCTGCGATAACATCTAAAAATCCTCAAATAGATCGAGAACCTCATTTTTTATTTTTTCAATTTCTTGTTCTTTTTCTTCTTGTTTTTTATTCGAACCTATTTTAATAAAATTATCAGTTAATAATTGTTGGACTAAAATCAAATCAACTAAGTTATCCACTTTATTTAGCGAAGAATGTTTCTTTCCGCTATGAAAAAAACCGCTTGACGCGCCTCTTGAACCTTTTTTTTTAACCTTGAAAAAGATATAACTACCCGCAGCCATTGAAACTATAACGAGCGAGAAAACAGGTTCTTGTTGATAAAAAATCAAAAATCCAATAATTAATACAAAATAACAAAAAATTTTCATTTTTCCATCATCACCAAGGAGATTCTTTAATTCCGATATTTTTCGGTTTTAGCGGTCTAGCAGTCCTTCGCGTAAAAGGTTTAAAACCTATTACCTTCAGCGTTTTACCCTTATTGGTATAAGATTTTAATTTTAATGCGCTGATTTTGACCAAAATAAACCCATATTTAAAAATAACATAAAAGACAATTACAATGATGTAATAAAAAAAGAAATTTTCAAATAACACAGCATTTAAATTTAGCAAAAATAACGATGCTAAAAAAGATAGCGATAATAAAAAAATTTGATAAAATGAATGAAGCGGATCTCTTTTAAACGCTCTGGGAATAAAACCAAAATCAGCATTAGAAGGACGTGCCCCTAAAAAACAAGATATGCACATAAAACCCGCAAATATTCTTAAAAAAGGGTCAAATACGGGTGTTAATAATATCGTCAATGAAAAATAAACTATCCAAGTTGAAACAATCAATGGAGCAAAACAAATTATAACGGATTGTAAAAAAGTTAATCGCTCAAAACTTTTATCTGAAATGGAGACAGAACCGTGTGGATTTGGTTGATGATCATACTTATACTTTACAGAAAGACCAGTAGGTCTAAACCCAACCGCCAGACAAGCAAAATAATGGCTTATCTCGTGAATCCAGACACCAACATATCGCAAGTAAAAAATTACTTTTGAAAAACCCCCGTAATTTCTCCTCAATAGTATGCTTTTACTAATAATCGAAAATATTAATATCACAAAAAATACAACATACCACTCCAATAGAGCCAGATTTATTTCGTTTAATTTTAAAAAATCAAACCAATCGCTTTCTTGCAACATGATTATTTTTTATTATATCTCAATTATATAAATAAAAAAATAAGAAAAAATTAAAGAAAATTAAAGAAAATTAATTTTAGACATTCATGTAAAATTTCTATTTTTGAACGATATAACCTTTCCGGTTTTTCTAGTTTGCCAAAATCTACTGTTTTATAGAAAAGTGTAGCAAAAAATTTTGTCTATATCTAAGTCCAAGCCTTGTATTTTAAAATTCTATTAGGAAACGCTCGTAATATTTTTGTTTATACTAATAATGTCGATTATTATTTCGCTGTTTTAGATTTATTTTTATTTAATTTTTTTCAAAAAAAAACCACCTGAATTTTTTTCTTATTAATTTTTTTGATAAACCAGTTTTCTTTTTTTTATTTATATGTTCATGGCAATTTTTATATATAATTTAACTATAATTTAACAAAAAATAGGTTTAGACAATGAAATATAGTAAATTAGTTTTGATAGTATTGGTCGTATTAGTGTTCTCAACAATATCTGCCGCAAACAACAATAGTATTATTTACGAAGATTATAGCGAATCGCCCGATATATTCTCCCAGCTAAAACCACATAATTCATTTAGCCAAACTCTTGACAATATAGACTCAATTTTTTCTGCAAAATTAGATAATTACAGTAGTCTAGGGTATTTTCCTCAAATTTACGAATCATCCTTACAAGCCACATACTACGCCCTTCATGTTCTTAATGCAATCGAAAAATTAGACGAAATCAACCAAACAAAGATCGTTAATTATGTCATGTCTCATTACAACATCAGTTCTCACGTGTTCATGGACAAGTACGCCTATAGGTATTTGGACACCGATATTTCAAAAGTTTATTATCCCTTGAGTTCTGTTCTCGAAGTAAATTGCTACGCCATTTTATCATTAAGCATGTTAGGTCGTTTAGATTTGATTAACGCACAAGATTTTATTGATTTTATTTGGAGTTGTTACAACCCAGCAACAAGCGGATTTATTGGGCAGCCTTACGATTCGAGCTTACCCGATTACTTCAAGACTTCGACAATGGACAACACTTATTTTGCCATCATAACTTTGGATCTGTTAATGAATAACTGGGTAGGACATTCAACAGAAAGAAACGCCCTTGTACAATATATTAACGGTCTACAATCAACAAGCGGTTTTCAAGGGGCTTTTGGAGGCTTTTCCAACGATGAAGATTCGATGTTTAACACTCTTGAAATGAACGAGCCTAACTTGCTCTCTTCTTATTACTGCGTTAAGAGCTTGGAGATTTTTGACATGATAGATACTATAAGGATTTCGGATTTTCACCAATACCTCGGAATATTATACGATTCGGATAACAACTTTTTCATCGTTAATTACGAGTCCTCCGAAGACAATTTTATTAACATCGTGGCTACAGCTATCGGCTTGGAACTTTCCGACCTAACAGGATTCACAGGAATTAACCGAGGTGCCGTTGTTGACTTCATATTGAATAATAGGAATTCTTGGGGAACTTGGGACGGCTCGACAGACATCCATTACCACGAATTAATTGATACTTTTCAAGTCTTGAGGTCTTTCAAGGACGCAGGAGAAATTTATAGGTTAGGTCCAAATGATAGAACTCAAATTGCCACCGCAATTCAACATTACTATCATTACAACGGATATTCACTCCTTTCAAGAGATTATACCTCTCAAAAACTGCTCTATTTGATCGTGAACGCTTTTAATTTGTACGATAGAATTTCTGATTTAGACTTGCAAGACATTTATTCCAATGTGGAAAATTCATACTATTACAACAGTTATCTTGATTGCCAAGGCTTTGTCGCTCACGCTAATGTGGAAGAAGAAAGGTTAGGATTTCGCT
>JAUWRB010000162.1 GCA_030610785.1 Promethearchaeota archaeon
CGTGAGCTTGGATTTTTCTTGGAATCAATTTAAAACTTACTTGGAATACAAGTGCAAGAGAGAAAGACATCATTTAATACTCGTTGACAGGTATTTTCCATCGTCTAAACTGTGTTCAAATTGCGGATTTAAGAACGAAGAGCTTGAGCTAAAAGACCGCGAATGGACTTGTCCAGAATGTAAGACTCACCACGATAGAGATGTAAACGCTTCAATTAATCTTAAAATAGAAGGAATTAGGTTATTAAAAGAAAATAATATCACGATCATTAGTAATGATGATAATACCATTGGAACGATGGGAATTCACGCCTTTGGAGATCGTGTAAGACCTTATTCAGTTAAGGCAACGGTCAATGAATTAGGAATCCATGGCCTTTAGGCAATGGTAGTTCAATAATGAATCTATGTATCCTTCCGGTTTTTCATAACCTAATAAATTTAAAATAGTTGCAGCAATATTACCTAAAGCTGGTTCTTCGATCTGGTCATTAATCACGTATTCATTATTATATCCTGAATCTACAATTGCAAACATTACAGGATTTAAAGTGTGAGAAGTTTTAAATTCATTCATTTCGTCAATATTCCCGTGATCTGCAGTCACAATGGTAATACCATTCATTTTATTTACAATTTCAACGATTTCCCTCACACAAGTGTCAACCGTTTCCGCTGCAGTCATTGCTGCGCTTCTATTGCCCGTATGACCGACCATATCGCCATTGGCAAAGTTGACTCTTAAAAATTTATACTGACCTGAGATAATTTCCATTTCTAAAACCTTTTTAACCTCAATGGCTTTCATCTCCGGATTTATCTCAATTGTTTCAGAAGGTTCTGATTTGATTTCAATGTAATTTTCATAATTTTCGTCGATATAACCTTGCCTATTTCCATTATAAAAGTAAGTTAGATGTCCATATTTATGAGTTTCTGCAATGGCAAATTGGTTAACTTTCTCAGCACACAAATATCTCGTGATTGTATTGTTAATTATTGGAGGATCAATAAAATAATTTTTAGGTATATTTGTTCTTTCGTCATACTGTAATAACCCATAATATTGTACTTTAGGATTGCATTTCTTAGTAAAATCTTTGAAATCGTTTGCCTCGTCAAAAGCTTTTGAGATTTGGAGGGATCGATCTCCTCTAAAATTGAAAAGTAGAACTCCATCTCCATCTTCTACTTTTCCAATAGGAAATTTATTTTCATTTACTACTACAAAAGACGGAAGGTATTGATCAGAAATTTCGGGGTCGATAATTCGAGCTTGATTTATAGCGCTTTGAGCAGATTCAAAATATCCTTTATAATTAGGATATTTCTCGGGAATCCCACAGACATGTGCCTCCCATCCTCTTTTGACAACGTTCCAATCTGAATTATATCTATCCATGGTAACGCGCATGCGCCCTCCACCAGATGCGATTTGAAAATCGAAGATTCCATTCTCATTAATTTTATTTAATTCGCGTTCCAATTCACCAACATACATTAAAGCTGATTGAGGTGGGACGTCTCTTCCGTCTAATAAGATGTGAATTCTAACTTTATTAATTTGAGAATTCATTGCTCCATACAATAAACCAAATAAATGCGTTATATGACTATGAACATATCCATCGGATAATAATCCTATAAAATGAAGCGTATTTTTATTTTCCCTTATATTTTTAGTAAAGTTCCACCATTTTTGACCGGTAAATAAATTTTTTGATTCAATAGCCTCTTTTGCCAAAGCTGCCCTCTGCTTGACTATATTGCCAGCCCCCATGGCATTGTGTCCGACTTCACTATTCCCCATTTCATTGTCCGTAGGTAATCCTACCGCAGTTCCATGAGCCTTTAATTCCGCATATAACTTTTTTTGGGGACAAATTTTTTGCAATTTGTTCAAAAACGGTGTATCTGCTAAATAAAAAGCATTACTATCGTCATTTCTTCCAATACCTATTCCATCCATGATTATTAGAACTAATGGACCTTCTCTTCCATTAAAATTGCCTAATTTATTTAATCTTAATGAATTCATTTATTATCATTAATATTTTTCCATATTTCAGTATTAAGATTATAGTAAAAAATCTTTGATTTTATTTCTATCGACTTGCTATAGAAAAATTACTTTCACTTAACAAATGAAATCAAAATTAAATGATTTATTTGGAAAAATTATTGCGATTAGGAATAATATTTTATTTATTTTTTTTAAATTATTTATTGTTCCACTTAACTTATTTTAATTGATAATAAGAGAGATGTTGAAATTAAAGATTATATAGGATTAAACAACTTGTATTTTTCTCTTTTTTATTGTTGCTATAATTAAACCGGTAATAGCAATGAAAATAAATCCCAAGAAATAATTTCCTATCGGTATGATGCGAAATGTCCCTTCTACCTTAATCATTAATATATTATCGTCGTCGTAATAAGCTTCTGAAACTAATACGCCTCTATAGTCGTATTCTTTTACCATTTTATAATTTGATGTTCTCTTGGTTATAGTTGGCCCTTGTACTGAATAAGAAGAAGGCAAAGAATTTAAAGCTTCTTCGAGATATTCGTCAACAGGCGTTGGAATAAATATATTATCGTTGTATCCATTTGGATTTTCAGAAACCGAGTTATATTTAATAATCCCTTTTTCTTCCCAATTACTTCCGTAGTCCCAATCTTCAGTTATAACAGTCCAACCTGTTGCGCCATCCATAATATTTCTAATTATTTTTCTAATTTGGTCGCCTTTTTCATAAACAGGTTCAAATCCAAAAACTTTTTCGAAATTATGTGTTTTCAATTCAGTTATTTCCCATATAAAGATGTCATCCTTATAAATTTTAAGGGAATAAGCTGATTGAGCGTATACATTTATAGAAAAACATGATGAAATTATATTTACAGATAGAATAAGGAAGATAAAGATATGACCATTTTTTTTTTTCAATTTATCATCAAGCACGAATTAAATTATAAATAATAAATAATAAAAAATATAAAAAATAAATTTAACTTTTTGTTCCGATGAGAAATTATTTATATTCTATTTTATCTAATTATATTTTAACTATTTTAAATATAAATGAGTGATAATAATGAATAAAGAAGATATTTGCTACATGTCTGCTTGCGATATGAGAGACGCTATAATTAGCGGTGAACTCTCCTCGCAAGAGATTACTGAAACTATAATCGAAAGAATTGAAAAGATTAATCCCCTAATCAATGCTTACTGCACGACATCTTTCGAATTAGCAAGGGAAATGGCTAAAAAAGCAGACGAAGTAGTTAAGAAAGGAGAAAAATTAGGTCTATTGCATGGAATTCCAACAGGTATTAAAGATTTAATGCAAATAAAGGGATTAAAAACAACATATGGTTCTAAATTATATGAAGACTTTATCCCAGAACAAGATGATGTTGCTGTCCAAAGATTAATGGCGGCTGGTTGTGTTATTCTTGGTAAAACGAATACGCCAGAATTTGGTCACATCGCTCTTACTAATAATAAGCTTTTTGGAGAAACAAAGACTCCTTGGGATATAGAGAAGAACTCTGGAGGTTCTAGTGGGGGGTCTGCTTCCGCTGTTGCTAGTGGTTTAGGGCCGCTAACTATAGGTTCTGATGGAGGAGGGTCTATTCGAATCCCTAGTAGCTGTTGTGGTGTTTATGGGTTAAAACCTACTTATGGATATATTCCAAGTTATCCCCGCATTGGTATAGCATTTAAATCAATGGACCATTATGGTCCAATTACGCGCTATGTGAAGGATGCTGCCCTTATGTTGAATGTTATGAAAGGTCATCATCCTGCTGATTTTGATTCTTTACCAAATGATAATATCGATTATGTTAATATTCTTGAAGATAAACCTAAAAAATTAAAGATTGGTTATTCTATGACCTTAGGTTTTGGTAAGATTTTAGATGATGAAGTTAAAGATAATATCCTTGATAGTGTTCAAAAATTTAAACAATTTGATTGGGATGTTGAAGAAGTAAAAATACAAATGAGAAGTCCTGAATTAGCATATAAATTATTAGTTGCTGCAGATACTGCATATGATTTACAAAGAGATTATAATAAAAGACTTGAAGATCTTAGCCCAGATTTAATTGGTACGATTAGACTCGGTCTGGATACTAGTATAATGAATATAGGGAAAGCAAAGGAACAACGAAAACGAGTTTATGACGTCTTTTATCAATATTTTAAGAATTATGACATACTAATTACGCCTACGACTCCATGTCCTGCCTTTAAACCGAGATGGTTAGAATCTGGGACAGTATTTCCAAAAATAGGTAAAAGATCGTTAAGTATTATAAGTTGGATGGTATATACATTTCCATTTAATATGAGTGGGCTACCTGCTGCATCAATTCCATCGGGTTGGACGAGCTCTGGATTGCCAATTGGAATGCAAATTGTTGGAAAAAGATTTGATGAAGCACTTGTTCTTCAAGTGTCAAAAGCTTTTGAAGAAATTCAACCTTGGCAAGATAAAAGGCCTAAATTCGATTAACATTTTAATTTTTTTTTTTTATTTTTCAATTCGTTCATAAAAAAGTTCAATTTCGTTAATTAAAAGGCTAATATAAAGATATTATATAAAAGTTGAGTTTAGAGTAGCTAAATTAAGTAACGAAAAAGCTTTTTCTGTAAAATATTTATTATAATAAAAATTTTTTTTTATTTTTCCTAGTTAATCCAATATGAAATTATTTATATTCTATTTTATCTAACAATATTTTAACTATTTTAAATATCAATGAGTGATAATAATGAATAAAGAAGATATTTGCTACATGTCTGCTTGCGATATGAGAGACGCCATAATTAGCGGTGAACTCTCCTCGCAAGAGATTACTGAAACTATAATCGAAAGAATTGAAAAGATTAATCCAATAATTAACGCATACTGCACGACTACATTCGAATTAGCTAGAAAAATGGCTAAAAATGCTGATGCTATCGTTAAAAATGGGGAAAAAATGCCCCTTCTTAATGGAATTCCAACATCCATAAAGGATTTAATGCAAACTCAAGGAGTAAGAACTACATTTGGTTGTAGAATCTATGAAAATTATATTCCTGAAGAAGATGAAATTGTTGTTAAACGGTTTAAAGAGACAGGTTCTGTGATTCTTGGGAAAACAAATACGCCTGCTTTTGGGCACATGGGAATTACAGACAATTTAATTTTTGGGAAAACATCAAATCCATGGAATTTAGAAAGAACTTCTGGAGGGTCTAGTGGTGGGGCTGGCGCAGAAGTCGCTTCTGGAATGGGTCCCTTGGCTATAGGTTCTGATGGAGGAGGATCTATAAGAATACCCGCCTGTTTTTGTGGTATATATGGTTTAAAGCCTTCATTTGGATTAATACCTCGAAACCTACATGGTACAATAACATGGGTCACATTAGACCATTACGGACCTATTGTGAGATATGTAAAAGATGCTGCCTTAATGTTAGATGCTATAGCCGGACCTGATGATTCAGATAGATATACTATTCCAAAAATTAACCAAAGTTATTTAGACGCTCTTACTGAAAAACCTAAAAAATTAAAAATTGGATATTCTTTAGATTTAGGATTTGTAAAAGCTATTGAACCTGAAGTAGAGAATAGCGTTTTAAATGCTGCCCAAATGTTTGAGCAGATGGGTTGGTCTGTTGAAAAAGCAAAAATAAAAATGAAAAAACCTGAATTAGCTTTTAATACTTTAGTAACTGCAGGATTTGCTTATGATATAAATTTAAAAAAACATAGAGATATTTTAGATATTAACCTCATTAAAATAATTGAAGCTGGTTTGTCATATTCTGGAAATGATTTAAAACGCGCTGAATTTCAAAGAGAAAAAATGTACAATGTTGTTTCTAAATACTTTAAAAATTACGATATTCTAATCACTCCAAGCATCCCATGTCCTGCTTTTGTCCATGGAATAATGTTTCCTCCGAAAATAAATAATAAGGCGATGTCTCCTAATGCTTGGACATCCTTTACATTTCCTTTTAACATGACAGGGAATCCAGCAGCTTCAATTCCATGTGGTTGGACAAAAGATGGATTACCAATTGGAATGCAAATTATCGGACAAAGATTTGACGATATTACCGTTTTACAAGTATCAAAGGCTTTTGAAGAAATGCAACCATGGCAAGATAAAAAACCAAAATTCGATTAATATTTTAATATTTTTTTTTTTAATATCTTATTTTTTAAATATTAAAAATTTAAAAAGATTTCATGTTAGATGATTAGAAGTTGTAATATATGACGAGTCTCCTATAGTAATATTTTTCTTAATCAAATCCTCTAGAATTGAATAATCACCGATTATGCTTCCAGACGAAATTATTTTTTTTAAAGAAACTCCATCTCCTATAACAGATTCCGATAAAATGCACTTTTCTATAACAAGATTATCGCCAATGGACACGTTTGGACCAATAACGGAATTTAAAATCTTCACGTTATCTCCTATAAATACAGGAGGAACAATTTTAGAATCAATAATGTTGCCTGAATGAAATAAATTTTCGTAAAGAGGATCTTTTAACTTAATTTCAGATAAAAGATGACGATTTCCATCTAATAAACTTGCTGGGCGTCCAAAATCTAAAATCTCGTCTTGCATTTCATTTATCTTAATTCTTGCACCTCCTTCGATGAGTTTCTCTATTATTGGAGTCAGTTGATGCTCTTTTCCGTTTTCAATTTCAATGTTGCTTTGTTTTTCCAATAAGTCAAATAATTTGGGTGTAATTTTTTTCCCGAATAAGTATGCTCCTGAAACAGCATGGCTGGAAACGAATTCTTTTGGCTTTTCAACAATTTTTTTGATATATTTATTATTATCTACAACAGTTACGCCGTAAAATTGCGGATTTTTTACTTGTTTAACGTTAATTACTCCATCGCATTCTTCTTGATGAAAGATTAGAAGAATTGACGTGTATTCTTCCATTGGTAATCTATCGCTTAAAAAAATAAAACAATCATCGTTGTTAGCAAATTCTTTGGCTAATAATATCGCGTCTCCAAGACCAGAAAAATATGGCGAATCTGCGGAATAACCAAGTGGTTTTTGTTCAATAAAATGTAATTGAAAATAATCTGAATAATTATTAATCAAATACTCTCGAATCTGCCTTTTCTTGTATCCAACAATAAATAACACATTCGTTCCTTTCTGAAATGTCTTTTTCAATTTGAGTAAGATATGGTCTATTAATCTTTTACCGGCAACTTTTAAAAACGCCTTAGGTTTAGAATAAGTGAATGGCTGGAGCCTTTTGCCTACTCCTGCAATTGGGCAGATGATCCACATGTGAAATAATAAAATGTTTTATAATTCTAAAATGTTTTTTAAAATCTTATAATATTCTGCTTCTTTTAACTTTTCTTGAACATTTTTTTTTAATTTTTTCAAGTAATAATTATCAGAACTAGTTAATTTGTTTCCATTAATTTTTTTATTAATAGCAATTCTAATTTTTTCATCTAAAAATCTCGGAGGTATTTCTTTATATTTTTTAATAAATTTGTTTCTATTACTTTTACTTGGAAAAGTTGTTTCTTGAACGATTTCAGACTTTATAAAATAAGATAGATTTGTTATCCAAGTCTCAATTCGATCTAGATCACCTTTTAGATATGTTCTTTTTTCTAACCAATTTTTAAATTCGATAACTTTATTTAAAAAATCATCGCTTTTTGAAACCTTTTCAGGTTTGGATTCGTCATTAAAGCGCGTTATTCTTTTTATGCTTTTTTCTTTTAATTCTTGAACCTCTTCTTTTGAAAGAGTCTT
>JAUWRB010000027.1 GCA_030610785.1 Promethearchaeota archaeon
ATTGCTGGCGGAATGGGCCAAAGAGCAGTAGCATTTTTTAATCAATTTAGTATAGATGTAGTCGTGGGTGGTGAAGGTAGGATAGATGATATTATTGAAAAGATCTTACTAGGCGAGCTCTCCACTCTTGGAGGAGAGACTTTGTGTTCTCCAGGTGCAGGCAAAGCGAGTGGTCTTGGCGTCGATAAAATTCTTACTGAAGCAGATCGTGATCGTAAAAACGAACATGACCATCAACATTAACTATTCATTTACTATATCTTTAGAAATAATTATAATTTATTATTTACCTCAATTTTAAAATTTTTATAAAAGATTTCTTGAGGAATTTCGTATTTCATTTGTATTGTATTAAGTAATTTCAAAAATAAGATAATATTTTATAAATTGATAATTATATAATATTTCAAGATAATGGTAGCCATAAAAGAATTAAAAAACGAACTTTCAGAAATGAGAAAAAGCACGGATAGATTAACTGCTGAATTACATGAGACTAATATAGCCATGCGAGAATCGTTTAAATTAACTTCAGATTCAATTCTAGAAATGAGCCAAAGTTTTACTAAAGCCTTAAAGGACGCATTAGAGAAAATAGCAGATATGAAAATCCAAATGGATGTTAAAGACACTGTCCTCCAAAGCCTTGGTATCTCCGATATCATACCTGATTTCCTCAAGAGAAAGCGAACTTAAATCTAAATTTATTTTACAAATAATTTATTCTGATATGTTTTTATTTTAGATTAAACTTATTATAGAGATGTCTAATCTCATTTTCAAATTTTTTGAGAAATTAAGTCCATGATATATTATCATTTTGCAAGCCAACACTGAAAGAGGTCTTTATGTTTAACTGCTAAATAAAAAGTCCTTCATCAACGATGTAAACTTATCCCTCTCAATAATTATGGATAAATGACCTGTTCCCTGAAATGTATATGTGTTTGCTTGAGGATATAACTTATTCATCGCTTCTCGTTCAGAAAGACTAATTGCTAAATCACTATCAGATCCTATAATTAGGATCTTTCCAGTCCAGTTTTTCAAATCTTCAGAATAAAACTTATAATTTTGGCCGAAATCATTAAAACATTTCATTAGTGCAAGTAGATAGCTTTTTTTCAAATAAAAAATTATTTCAGTAAAATAGGCTTTCCAAAATTCTCTAATATTAGTATCCATGACAGAAAGATGTTTTAAAATTTTTTTTTTCGAAATAATTCGTATTAACGATATTGGAATCATTGGTAGTATCATACTAGACCTTCGCTTTTCTTTTAATTTTTTTAATTTAATATCTCTATCAATAGGAGGAGATGTAGTTGTAGTATGAGAAAGTATAATCTTTTGTACTTTATCTGGATATAAATGAAGTATAACCTGTGCTAAGACACCACCAAACGATTGACCAAAAATATTAATTTTTTCTATACCTTCCACTTCAAGAATATGCATTATTCCATCTATTAGTTGTTTTATTGTATTTATTGCGGGAAATGAAGGAGAAATGACACGAAAATCAGATTCAAAAGCCATAATGTATTGAAAAAATGCCTCGCCGCTTCCAGTACCTCCTGGAAGAAGAAGTAAGGCTTGGTTTCCATTTCCACTAGATATATATTTCCATTTAACTCCATCTATAATAATTTCTTTTTGTGGATGATTAACACGAAAATTTTTTAATTCATCTATTTGGTATTGTGGAACTTTCTTATAAAATTTCTCATAACTATTTTTCTTTAACGGCATGCTTTTCTTATTTTTAATTTTTTTTATTTAACCATATCTAAATTATAAAATCAAATCTTCATTTAAATACATTGTTATACTTTTTAAAATAAAGATTTGTACCAAATTTTACAAATTTTAATAATATTGCTCTATTAATCATATTAAATAATTGTATAAAAGAAGCAAAAATAAATTTAAATCAATCATCGCTACGTTCATCCATAAAAACCAGAGTTTGTAATTCTTTTAAAATTTTTCGTTTATCTAATTCATAAATATTGTATATTTATTGTCAACATCTAAAAGAAAAGAAAAGGATTTTTAAATAATTTCTTTTAATAAATTAATTTGTCTTAATATCGTTATTTAATCTTTTCTGCCAATTTTGAATCACGATAAATAAGATTAATAAGGAAATAAGATAAACAAAAGTTATCATTGCCCATAAAGTTATTTCGTTAATATCGCTTGAGAGAAATCCCATGATTATTTTATATATAAAAAAGAGCGATAAAAGCGCCAGTAATTGAATTCGAGGTTTTAATTTATTCATGTTATTTGCAAATTATTATTTTAAATAATAAATAATAATAATAATAGTAATAATAATAGTTAGAATAAAATAAAAAATAATAATAATAATAATAATAATAAAAATTTAAAACAAAAAAATGTCTGAAAAATCACCTCCTCCATATTGTTTCATCTGTAAAAAAAATCGCAAAGATTTTGTTGATAGATTGTATTATTGCATATGCGATATAGCAATTTGCGAGAATTGCATAAATTCTATTAAAAAAAACAATCAAACTTGGGTATGCCCAAATTGTAAAACTGAAAATGACCTTAAAAAAAGTAAGTTATTCCGTGATAAGTAATTATTTTAGTTAATAAATTAATTTCCTCTTTTCTTTGTATTATAACTTTCAGCCGAGATTATTTAAAGCCAATGAAGAAAAATAAAAAATGATTTATAATCCTTAAAAATGATAAAATCAGAGGAAGTCTGAGGCTTGGTTTAAATAATATCTAAAAAAAGAATATCTAAAAAAAGAAGAAAAAAAATAATATCTAAAAAAAGTTGAAATCGTTTGACTAAAAATATAATTTCAAAAGTCTTAGAAATTAACAACTGTAACAGGGAGACCTTTATAAAAGTGTTTTATAAGTCGGAATTTTGGGAGGCAATTAGTCCTACTAAAAAAATGGAAGCAGAGTTTATTTCTCCAAATATTTTACATACAAAAATCGTTGATGAGATTAATATTGTTAAAATTCCAATCGAAATGAAAGGAGAATTAGTATTCCAAGATAAAGGAGAACAAGATGAAAAAGGTCATTTGATTGAATTGAATGTGCGAAATAACAAGGATGTCAAGGAATTAGAAGCCAGAATTAGAATTAAGGAACTTTCATTAACACGATCAAAAATAGGGGTTTTTGTTCAAAATCTCACGTTAAGCAGCGATTTTCTTAACTTAATTGGTGGTACTAGCGAATTAATATTAAGGACTAAAATAACAGATATGATGAGAAATTTAGAAAGACTTTGTAAAACTAAGTCTCTGGAAGATTTTTTATAAATATTTTTAACGAAAAGATTTATTTTTCACCGAGGTAAAGATATGAATATTTGGATTATGGATAACGAAAGCGGCATTAACTTATTATATAAGGCTTATATGGAAATGGAAGTTAACGAAGATCTAGTATCTGGTTTACTAACTGCTCTAAATCAACTAACAAAATTTGAGTTTAAACAAGGGATTGACAGCGTCGAAATGGGTGGACTTAAATGGGTTTATTTGGAAAATAAAGAATATAATCTTTTATTTATAGCAGCAGATACTAAGAATGTGAATTCAAATGTTATAAGAGGACGACTTACCGCAATAAAGACTTCTTTTATAACCAAATATGTAAAAAACAAAACTCATTGGGAAGGTATCTGGAAGGGAAATGTTGAAATTTTTGCTCCATTTAAGGATTTAATTGATGAATATTACTCTCAATGGAAACAAGCGGAAAGTATCGCAACACTTGCCGAGTTCTTCGACATTTTAGGAATTTTTCAACAAGTGTTAAATTTAAATTTTAACATGATTCAAGAAAATATTTCAGGAGTAAAAAAAGAAAACATATTAAAGCGTATAGAACAATTATTTTACGACTATTCAATACAGGAAGACGTTAAAAATGATTTGGAATTAAGTAAAATATCGTTTCAACGATATACAGGATTTAACATCATTAATATTAATCCTGCTAAAAGTGATTTATTAGTTGTTGAAAAGCATATTATAGGTTTACTCAATAATGTTGTTAAAATAATTAAAGAAGAAGTAGGCTATATTGCGTGCCTAAATTATTTCATTAATGAAAAAATCTTGGATTATATATTATCAAATATCTCGTTATTAAGCGAATTGAATTTATTTCAGTATTTATTGAAACTTATTCTATTAAAATAATAAAATTCACATGGATTTTAGTTATTAGTTAAAGAAATCCTCATTATTTGTATTCAACTTTAAAAATATTGAGTTCAATTAATTCAAGTGTTATTTAATTGATTTAATGCGTGATTTTTTCAAGGATATAATCATATTTCCCAATATATTTATCTTTTTCTAACTTATCTTCATGAAATCACAAAAAATCTATTTTGATTAGATTTATTAGAATCAGTTTATTTACTTTATTAATTAAATTCTTAAAATTAACTTGTAAAAACCATGGATCTTCTTCTTTTAATTACAATACTTATAATTTTTTTTTTAATCATTATTAGTTATACACTTAAAGATTTAGATTTCGTTGCAATCTCCTTAATATTATGTTTTACAGCCGCAACAATTACAGGTTTAATAAAAGGAATTGGTATTATGGCTTTTGTTTCTTTTATACAGTGGGAAGCAATAATCATCATTTTAAGCATGAGTATTATCACGAAAATAGCTCAAGATTCAAATATTTTAGAGTATGTGGCAGTGAAACTTTTTAAAATATCGAAAGGAAATCAAAGGAGCTTTTTTTACCTTCTTTGTACAATTGCTACGATTTTAGCTGCAATAATAAGCGATATTGTTGTGGTCTTAATTCTTGCACCAATAGTAATTCGTCTATGCCACTTTTTAAAAATTAGGTCTGGAACATATCTCTTAGGCATCACGATATGTATAAACATAGGTTCGATAATCACGCCGTTCTCTAGCGGAGAGAACATCATTATATCGACTGCCTTTATTTTAGATACAATTTATTTTATACAATATTATTGGGTTTTTGCATTTGGGTTGTTATTTTTCACGATTTTCTTGATAGACAGGTTATTTCTAAGTAAAGAACCAAAAATTGAAGAACAACAAAAAAGAGTTGTAATAGATCTAATAGATGCCGATGTCATGATAAAAAACAAGAAAATGTTTTATTTTAACTCCATAAGCATTATTGTGACCATTATCTTATTCGTAATTTTGCCTTATCTCTATATAACTGCAGCTATTTCGGCTTTACTCTTAGTTCTCGTGAATAGAAGTTACACGAAAAAAAAAACCAGTGATCTTTTAAAAGATATTGAATGGGAAATCATATTCTTCTTTATCTCGTTATATGTTGTTGTTGGATGTCTTTTAGAGGTGGGCTTCAGAGAAATATTTGAAATGATACAATTCGAATTATTAAGTACATTTATATTATGTCTAATAATTCTTTTAATTATTTCATTATTATCCGGAGTAGTTGCAAATACCCCCACAGCGTTAATTTTCATACCCATTATTAATACATTAATACTTAAAGGATTTCCCCCCGTCCCCCTTATATTTGCGTTAATTATCGGAATTAACCTAGGGGGTAATTTCCTTCCTCAAGGAGCCGCTTGTGATATGATGACTCTAAAAATCGCAGAGGATATGCGTGTTGAGAATTTAGATAAGAAACGTTTAATAAAAGTGGGCGGTAGCTTTGCTCTCATACATCTTATAGCGGGTATAGGGTTTTTGTTTGCTTTAATATTAGAGAATTGGATTTTAATGATTCTCTATTGGCCTGTTATTATTATCTTGATATTTATTTTATTTACATTGAAAAAAAAAGTCAAATTTTTAAAAAATAAGAAACTAGGCTTTAAAAAAAAATAACACTATTATTTCTTCAGTTTTAATTCTTTTTTTCCTTATAGTGAATGAATTCAGGGTGGGATTTTTCAATCTTAAATGAAAAATTTAAATTCTCTATAGGACATGCATTAATACAATTCATGCAAATGATACATTCAGACGATGATACACGGAATCCTTGAGTGATATATTCAGATACTTTAATATCCATTGGACAGGACCTATCACAAGCTCCGCATGAAGTGCATTTATCCTTATCTCCTTCTATTTTTAACATTGAAAATTTTGAGCCTATTTTCATAAAGCAAGCAATTGGACATATATATTTACAAAAAGCCCGGTTGTCTTTTAATACAATCGCTAAAATTATTCCACTTGCATAATAAAATATGTTTCCAATAATAAACCACCATGTTTCGGGAATCTCCCATATAGAGTTATATTGCCCCGTAGAAGCAACTGGCTCTCCTGATATTGAAACCCATCCATGTGTATCCATTAAGCCATAACCTATGAAAAAAACTAACACAACAACGAAAATAGTACTAACAAGAAAGTGAATGTATCTAATAATTCCTAGCTTTTTAATACGACCAGGGCTTTTTTCCAAGGAAGGTAATCCAATAAAGCTGCGGTCCAACATGCCCAACCACACCATCCTCTATTAAATAGAAGGGGGCCTAAAATTTTACCTATTACGTAATGAAGAACTCCAGCTGCAAATAATCCCGCAAAGAAACAAAACCAAAAACCTTCAAATTGCATGTTTTCAGGTTCAATTATTCCAAAGAAAACATATATTAAACCTATTCCGAGTCCAAAAAACATGTATCCTCCAACTAGAGCTTGACTTAACTGGCGAGCTTTATAACGTTTCTTTTTTGTTAAAATAGGCCATAATCCTGCGCCCAATCCGATTGATGTACCTATTATAATAAAGTTAAATAGATAAAATATTGTATCAGTTGCTAACCACATAATGATTGCAATTGAATAAAAGATCCCAACCATTATTATACTAAACTTTAGTTTTTTTAAAACAGTTATTTCTTCAGATGATTTATTTTCCATTTTTAACACCTTTTATCAAGATTATACGATTTAATTACCTTAAAAATAAGAAATAATTCTTGATATAATTCAACTTTCTTTAATTATATTTTTTATTAATTCATTGGCATATTCTGACGTTTTCAATTCCTTATTAATATTAAAAAGCCTTGCAAAATCGTAAGTTACTTTTTTTTCTTTTATTGCTTTCCTAATTGCTCGTTCTATAATAGTTCCTGCCTCATTCCACCCAATATATTTAAGCATCATGACGGCAGATAATATAATTGCGGAGGGATTCACTTTATCTTGATTGGCATATTTTGGTGCGCTCCCGTGAGAAGGTTCAAATAATGCGATATTATCACCGATATTTGCTCCTGGTGCAATACCTAATCCTCCAATTTGTGCCGCACATGCGTCTGAAATGTAGTCTCCATTTAAATTAGTAGTTGCGATTATAGAATACTCTTTTGTTCGAGTAAGAACTTGTTGAAATATTGAATCCGCAATCCTATCTTTGATTAATATTTTTCCCTCTGGCATTTTTCCATCGTATTTTTCCAGCAATTCTTGTTCAGTAATAATAAAATCTCTAAATTCTTCTATTGCTACTTCATATCCCCATTTTCTAAAAGCGCCTTCAGTGAATTTTTGAATGTTTCCTTTATGCATTAGAGTTACCGAAGGTAAACTATTTTTAATAGCATATTGAATCGCCGCTCTTACTAACCTTTTGGAACATTTTTCGCTAATAGGTTTAATACCTATTCCAGAATCTTCTGGCAGTTTAATACCATATTCTTTTTCTATAAATTGCCTCATCTTTTTTACATTTTCAGTTCCTTTTTCCCATTCAATACCGGCATATACATCTTCAGTATTTTCTCTAAATATCACAATGTTCATATCTTCGGGGTTTTTCACAGGACTAGGCGCACCATAATATTTACATGGTCTAATACAATTATATAAATCTAATTTTTGCCTCATAGCGACATTTAAAGAACGGTATCCTTCGCCCACTGGCGTTGTAAGAGGGCCTTTAATTCCAACAATGAAATGCTCTATTGCTTTTATAGTTTCTTCAGGTAATCGAGTATCATAAAGTGCCAAGGCTTTTTCTCCGGCAAAAATCTCGAACCATTCTATTTTCCTCTTGCCTTTATAAGTTTTTTCTACAGCAGCATCAACAACTCGGCGCATTGCAGTTGTAATATCCTTTCCAGTACCATCTCCCTCAATAAATGGAATATTCACGTGATTGGGTACTATTAATTGCCCATCTTTAATCTCTATTTTATTGCCGTTCTTAGGATAATCTAATTTATCAAATTTAATCATTAAAAAAACCTCAAACTCAAATATTATTCTCAGATAATGATAATTTATTATTAAATTTAAAGAAAAAGATATGAAAATAAAAAATATACAAGGTGTTAGAAGAGCTTAAATCCAGCCCCTTAATTTCATCGCATTAACAACACGCTCAATAGCAATCATATATGCTCCCATGCGATTATCTGTATGATGTTCTTCAGCTTTTTTTACCGTGGCTCTGTAGGCTTTTGTCATTATTTTATCTAATGAAGAAAAAACTTCTTTCTCCGTCCAGAAATGAAGGTAATAGCCCTGTACCATTTCGAAATAACTGACCGTAACTCCTCCTGCATTACATAAAAAGTCGGGAATAATAATAATATCTTTATTATATAGGATATCATCAGCAGCGGGAGTTGTTGGTCCATTTGCAAGTTCAGCTATTATTTTCGCTTTAATATTTGCTGCATTTGATTTATTAATGACATTTTCCAATGCTGCCGGAATTAATACATCACATTCTAATTCTAATAATTCTTTATTTGAAATCTTTTGAGTCCCTTCTAACCCAACAACTGTTGAAGTTTTTACTTTATGTTCAAAAGCATCATTAGCGTCAAATCCATTTTCATTATATATTCCTCCCTGACTATCAGATGCGGCTATAATTTTACATTTAAATTCGTCCTGAAGTAGTCTTGCCGCATAAGAACCCGCATTTCCATACCCTTGAATTGCTACTGTCGCACCCTTTAGATCTTTACTTAGGTCTTTTGCTGCTTCTCTAACACAGAAAGTACCACCTTTTGCTGTCGCATTACTTCGCCCCGCACTACCACCTAATTCTAGAGGTTTTCCTGTAATAACAGATGGAGCGTGTTTTCCGATAATTGTTTCGTATTCATCCATCATCCAAGCCATTATTTGAGGATTGGTATAGACATCAGGAGCGGGTATATCAATATTTGGGCCAATATCACCTGATAATTTTCTGACGTAATTCCTTGCAAGCTTTTCAAGTTCTGCATTACTCAATTCTTTCGGATTACAAATAATTCCTCCTTTAGCACCTCCTAGAGGAATGTCCACGCAAGCACATTTCCACGTCATCCAAGCCGATAATGCTTTTACTAATGATTCGTTCTCTTCAGGATGCCACCTAATACCTCCTTTCATCGGACCCCTAGCGGAATTAAATTGGCTTCTAAATCCTTTAAATGTCCTAGTTTCACCATTATCCATTCGCATTGTTATTTTAATTTCAATAAACTTCTCGGGCTCTTTTAAAGCATTATAGATATGACTATCATAACCCATTAATTTACAGGCTTTATGTAATTGTACTTGACTAATTTCAAAAGTATCTAAATTTTCATTCATTTTTAAATTCAATTAAAATTTTCTTTAGTTTTTTATTATTTATTTCAATATATTATAATATAATTGATTACCCAAATTTAACTGATATAATTAATATAACCAATATTAGTTTTAAAGAAAATTAAGTTATTTTTTTATGAAAACAAATTAATCTCAGTTTTATTTCTTTCTGTAGTTGGCGACAAGGAAAAAAAAGAGAGACGATGTTTTTGTCGAGAAAGATTAATATGTTGCCTAAAATTTTTAAAAATTTATAGTCAAATATCAAGATCCGTTATGATATCTCAACGAGTATAATAAAAAAAAATAAAAAATATAAATTTTTATATTTGTGATTAAAGTGGTAATAGTATATTGTTTATTGAATAATTTCAATAGTTTGGCCAAGTAATAACCTTGTTCCGATTTGAAAAGCATAGTTATAATCAAATAGCTTTTTACCTTTCGTATTAGTTGCATCCTTAAATATTTTACTTTCTACTTTATATTTAAGGCGGCCTATATCCAGAGCTCCAATTCCATATACTCCTTTGTAGATTTCTTCATTATTATGTTTCGGTTTTAATCCTTCAATACCATATGGGGGGACTAAATTGATATCTACAACTATTTTATTTGGAGTGAGCTTTTCCATCGATTCTTTTGACAACATTTGGATTCCTGCTTTTCCTACAGACCAAATCACATCTGCATCTTTAACAATTTCAAATCTTTCTTCTTCTGTTGTAGCAGCTTTGCCAAAAATTTCAGATCCATCTTTTCCTGCTTTTATACTTAAATTTTTTGCGAGTTCCTTTACAGCTTTTTCTCGGCGGGAGATAATTATCGTATTACAATGAAGTTTTGATGCAATCAAAGCGCTAATTTGCCCCACTGGACCTGTACCCCCTAATATCACTACTTTTTTCCCTGATAAATCAGGCATGCCATGTGTCCCCGCAACTTCTAAAGTTTTAATAACTAATGCTGCTGCGGTTGTATGAGAACCACGAGGATCCATAATCACGGGAGATTCAAAAGGAGGAACGAGTGCACCTAGTACTTTTTCTCCTATTTTTTCACATTCTTTTACATCTGAACCCCCAATAAAATAAACGGTTGGAGCTTTTGGTTTCCTTGAAAACATCGCATCTTGCACTAGTTGAGTGACTTTATCTGCTTTTATTTCACAAAGAGGGATAACCACATCAAAGCCCGCATCATAAGCCATATTTATATCAAAGGGCGAGGCATAATCATCTGTATCAAAAAAGTATAATATTTTTTCCTCTTTCGCTTTTTTCTTAATTTTAATTGGCATGATTTCTAGCGATGAACTATTTATTATCTCTGCTATCGATGTTTTTTTATCAATATCTTTAGCAACTTTCTTAATATTAATTATTTCAAGTTCAATTCCAAGATCTTCTGCTAAAGGTGCAATACCATTAAAGTGTCGCTGATCACATATGAATAAAGATTTTATTTTTTTTTTCTCATGATCTTTTGCTATATCAAGAATTCCCATTATCATCCAAGCTTCGCGAACCTTGTATCTTATCTCCTCTTCTGCCTTCTTATAATTTTCCCAAATATATTCTCTCCATACAAGTAATTGTTGAAATCTGGTATCATTAGGATTAATATCACCTTTAGCTCTAATTTTTTCAATTTCGAGAGTAAAATCATCTACAAGTGCCTTCTTTTCATTTAATGCGACAGAAAGATAATTCAATGCGTGTTCTGGAATATCTACAATTTCATAAGGTATGTTATATCTTGTAAAGAGAGAGATAAATTGATCTTCATAATATGATTTATCAAATGAGCGCATTCCTCTATCTTCTACAACAAAATCAGGTTTATATTTTTTCACTAAATTTTCAATAAAATGTAAGTATTCCCGAGATAAAAACGATAAATTCGCAAAAATATTTTCAGTAATAGATGGTGATTCTAAAGCCCATTCTATTGGAAATTCACTTTCAACTAATATCACCTTTAATAATTTATTTTTTAAAGGTTTTAATTCTAATGTCTGCATTTTATTTTTTCCTCTTTTTTATATTAAAATTGGATTAATTAATTTATTATTCATCTTTTTTTTGATGACCTTGATATTATATTGTTCAAATAAATTCTTTAATTCAGAAAATAACTCATTTTCGGTAAAATGTAAAATAGAAAATTTTTCCTGTTTTACATTATTAATTATATCTAAAATCTGTTTTACAATCCATTGAGGCTTAACTACTAATTCTAAATGAGTTTTCTTATTTTCTACTTCTTTTTTTAATATATATATCCACGATTTTAGATTTTGAGCTTTAAATGATTTTTTTTCATCAAATTCCAAGCACAATTCTTCATATTCATCTTCCAACTCCTTAATTTGAAGTTCTTTCTCTAAAATATCAACATATAAATAATCTTTAACATTTTCAGGGATATCAACACTATAATAAGGGAGTTTATATTTATCTAAAAATTTAGATAAAGGTGTTTTATAAATTTTTTTAAATTTATTATCATTAAAATCAATTATCGCAAATCTAAATTTTTCTTTTTCCATAAAATCGCTAAATTTTTGGTATAATTCATAATTTAGCTTTATATTTTCCTTTTTTACTAAAAATAATTGTATTTTTTTATTTTTAACGGGTTTTAGTTCTAAAATTTCCATTTTTTTTTTCTTCTTGACAGATAATAGTTTTTCTACTACTACTAATAAATCTCTTATTTAAGTTATAAAAATGATTTGATAAAATAATTCTAATCAAAATGATAAGAAAAATTTTTAAAATCAAAAATAAAAAAATGACAATTTTTATTATCATTAATAGAAAATCATCAGAAACATTTAGAAATATGAAGTTTGAAATATTCAAGATTATTTTCTTTTCTCTTCTCTTTTAAAAAAAATGTTAATATGAAAAAATTAATTATTTTTGATAAATTATGGAATATTAAGAAAGAATTATTACTAATTTGAAAATAATTATTTTAATTCCATGGACATAATTATCGTATTAGATTTTGGAGGGCAATATTCTCATCTGATCGCCAGAAGGATAAGAGACTTAGGAGTGTATTCCGAGATTTTTCCTTTTGATGTTAATCTTGAAATGATTAAAAAAGTTCAACCGAAAGGGATAATCTTCTCGGGAGGACCCAGTAGTATTTATGAAAAAAATAGTCCCAAAGTCAATGATAAATTCTTTGAATTAATTCAAAAAGAAAAAATTCCAATTTTAGGAATTTGTTATGGCTTTCATTTAATTGCTCATCAACTTGGAGGAAAGATTGAACCTAAAGACAATAAAGAATTTGGAAAGACTAATTTAAAAATAATAGAAAATGATTTACTTTTTGAATCTTTAGAGAAGGAAGAAATAGTTTAGATGTCTCATGGAGATCAAATAATTAAACTCCCGGATGGGTTTGAAGTTTACGCAAAAACTGAAAATTGTCCCATAGCGGCTTATGGAAATGAAGAGTATAAATTATATGGCGTTCAATTTCATCCTGAGGTAACAAATACTCCTAAGGGAAATATAATTTTAGAAAATTTCGTGTTTAAAATTGCAAAATGTAAAAAGGAATGGAAATTAAAAGATTGGATAACCCAATCCATTAATGACATCAAAAAAATAATAGGCGCAGAAGATAAAGTTGTATTAGGATTAAGTGGAGGCGTGGATTCCGCTGTTGCGGCAGTATTACTTCATGAAGCAATCGGAGAACGATTACACAGCATTTTCGTTAATAATGGATTATTGCGCAAAAATGAAGAAATTCAAGTCCAAAAAACTTTTAAAGAAAATTTAAAATTTAAAAACTTTCATTATATTGACGCAAAAGATTTATTTTTAGAGAGATTAAAGGGAGTTGAAGACCCCGAAGAAAAACGCCGAATAATCGGATATGCTTTTATTGAAATCTTCGAAAAAAAAACTATAGAATTAGAACGAAAATTTTCAAATATGAAATATCTTGCGCAAGGCACAATTTACCCCGATCGTGTGGAAACGAGCGCAACTAGTCACGCTTCAGTAAAAATCAAATCACATCACAATCTTACTCTACCCGATAACATGAAGTTAAAATTGATTGAACCACTTAAAGAATTATACAAGGACGAAGTAAGAAAAATTGGAATCAAGTTGGGACTACCTAAAAAATTAATAAATAGACATCCTTTTCCCGGACCAGGACTAGCAGTAAGATGTATTGGACCTATCAATAAAGAGAGGCTTGAGATGTTAAGAAAAGCTGACCAAATCCTAATAGAAGAAATTAAAAATGCAAACATGTATGATAAACTCTGGCAAGCGTTTGTCGTGTTTTTACCTTTTAAAACTGTAGGAGTCATGGGAGATTATCGTACTTACGAATATGCGTGCGCAATTAGAGCTGTAGAGTCGCAAGACGCCATGACTGCCACTTTCGCCAAATTAGATTGGAAACTTTTAGAAAAAATAAGTACTCGAATTATAAACGAAGTAAAAGGGATTAATCGAGTTGTTTACGATATCTCAAATAAACCTCCAAGTACCATTGAATATGAATAATTGAACCATTAAAACTAAATAAAAAAATTAAAAATTTGAAAAAAAAAATTAGAAGAAAAATAATTAATCGTAATTTCCCGAATAAATCTCTTTTTTAACTAATTCTAAATCTAAGGCTTCCTGCGATTTTATCCCTAAATCCCAATGCTTACATACATCTTTTGCACGTTGGGAAATGCAAGCTATATCCTGCCGATCCAATAAGTTTAATCTAAATTTCCTTACACCTGCTAATAATTGCTTTATTCCTATACCTAATTTACTCGTAAAATAAGTATACACACCTACGGCAGATGCCGGAACTTCTTTATTTTTATATTTCCTTTGTAATTGATCATGTTCTATAAACGCCTCGCTTAGCGTTAAACTATCTGGCTCTTTTTCTTTTGGAAATCCTAAGCTATTCAACATCCCGCGATTCATTGTTTTTTCAGTAATTAAATTTTTAATGTATTTCGATTTCATTGCGGCAGTTATTGGAGCTCTTGCCATTGCGATACAGTTTATATATGGCGCCCCCATTGCCAACGCTTTAAATAATTGTGCCTCGTTCGCAAATCCTCCTGCTATCGCCATTGTTGGAATTTTGGCGCTAGGAGTCTTCTTCTTAATCATATCTAAACACCCAACAATAAGCGCCTCTAAATACGCAGTAGGTATTGAGCCCTCGTTCATCATGCTTACCGGACTCATGCCTGTACCACCACCTGCTCCGTCAAATGTCATACCATCTACTTTACCCTCCACTCCCAAACGTAATATCCACGCAGTCGCCGAAGGTCTATAGGCACCCGTCTTTATAAAAATGTTCTTAGTCCCATTTGAACGAATTTGATCGATTTCCTCTAATACTTCGTTAGTAGTAGATAACCCAACACGACTATGTCTCTCAAAATCAAGAATCAAGCCATTTTTCCATTGCTCTATAACAACTGGATCTGAAGGATCGGGGATAACTAAATACCCTCGTTTTTGTAATAATTGCGCTCGCTCTAGCGTGTATAATCTAACCTCACCACCAATTGCTTTTGCACCTTGCCCAAATTTTATTTCAAGTGAATTTATATCTAATTTTGAGGAAACATACTCAAAAACTCCCAATCTTGTATCTTCTACATTCTTTTGAATGATAATATCTCCATGTTTTCCATCCCAAAATTCTCTAAATGTATCCACCCGGAATTTCATATCCTCTGTATCAATTACCTTAGGATATTTACCGCTATTTTCGAATTTCGCTTTTGGATCCATCCCAACTATGTTTTCTCCTACTGTAATACTCACTCCTGCTAACGCCGCACCCATTGCTAATCCCTTCCAATTTCGCCTTGCAACATCAGTACTCCCTAAACCAGCAATTACAATAGGAAGTTTTTGTTCAATTTTCCCCCAATTTGTTCTTATATCCACATTTGGAAAAATGACTTTATCTGCGTGTTCTTCAATCCCCTGAACACCACGCACCTCAAACTGTATTTGAAAATCTCCATACGAAAAACCAAAGTCTTTAGGCGTACCAGCTGTTGAATTTCCAAAATACTCGCGTAAAGGGTATAAGACTTCACGACCCCTTAGAGCGCTCTTTGACACCTCGCAAAACACGGGACAATCGTCTATACAAATAGGACAGAGCCCCGACTCACAAGAATCTTCAACTCTCGTTCGAGTCCCAGTCATACTAGACCGATGAGTTACCATCGAAAATTTAGTCATTTCAAGTTTTCACCTATTTATAATATTCTTTTTATTTTTCTCAATCTGATTATATTCTTATCGGTAGTTAAACAAACTTTAATTAATTACTCATATTCAATGAATTAAATTAATATAATTAATATAATAACTGAAGGATCTTTACCTTTTTAATAATTCTTCTGAAAAATTTTCATTCATCAATTTTTTTCTTTTGATAATTAGACTAATACATACAAATATATAATATGAAATGCAATATATATATTATATAACTGTTTATAATAATTTTTTAAAATAAAAGGTTATTTTTTTTGCAAAAAAATATGAAAAAAAAGTATGTTAGAAGCATTATAAAATTAGGTAATTCTAAAGCTATTACTTTTCCACAAGATTGGACAATTGAAGCAAAATTAAAAGAAAAATCTGAAGTATCCCTTTATCCTATTGATGAAAAAACCATTATCATACGCACTCTTGATAAGGAAGAAAAAAAAAGCGTCTTTATTATTGACGGAAATAAATGGACTATAAAATTATTAAGGCAAGCGTTAATTTCTGCTTTTAAATTAAATGTCGACGAGATTTACATTAAATATAATGAAGATAACCAAGATAAAATATATGAAATCTTAATTGATTTAAGAAGGGAAATTATTGGAATTGATTTTAAAAATTTAATCGACACCAAAGAATTTTATATACATTTCTTATTAGATGCCTCAAAAACTAGCTTCTCCGAGGTATTAATGGACCTTGTGAGTGTTTTTAGCACTATAATTAATAATGCTATTGAAGGCACGATAAAAAAAAACAACGATCTACTATTAGCCGAAATCGATAGAAAGTATTCTTTAGGGACTAGAATTCTCATCACGGGATTATCTGAATACCCCATCTCTAATGTCTATCGTAATTTACCTGTAATCCGATTTTTAGGCGATAGAATTATTATCCTATATGTTAGAGATTTCATTAACGAAGCATTAAATCTGCTAAATCTATCATTAAAGATTATTGAAAAGTATTCAAATTTGTTATTAAAAATTCCAAGACTTTTAACTAACATCATAAAAGATTATAATAAGGTAAATTTATCTTCAATTTTAGAATTTCAAAAATATCTAATAAAAATTCATTCCATTTTTGATGGAATTAAATTTGAAAATAATCCTGAAGAACACCAGATTAGAAATATTATCAAATATTATTTGAATAGCTTCGAAAACTTTTTCGATATTGCAATAACAAGGATGATTGAATCCGAAATAGGTATGGCTTAAAAAACTTTTTAAAATAAAAATAATCAATAATAGCAATAAGTCTGGGATTTAAAAAGCCATATATCATTATTTTTTCGTTAAATTATCACTCATAAAGGATAGCATTGATTCAACGCATTTCACGGCTTATTTTTTCTTGTTCTTTCGTATTCCAGGAGATCTGCAAAAGATGTATCCTCCTTAATAGTATTCAAAATGAGATGGGAATTTGTTCTCATCACATATTCCGAAGAATTTATTTTTTTTACCATTTCGCTGAGTTCGCTCCTTTTCTTAAATCGAGCAATAATTACAGCGTCATAAGTTCCTGTAACATCGTAAACTCCAAAAACATTTGGATATTGAGCAATATACTTTTCAACATCCAACATTTTTCCTTTTGATATCGTGATTTCAATGAAGGCAAGAATATCGTATCCTAACTTTTCAAAATCAATATTTACGCCATAATTCTTGATAATACCTTTATTTTCTAATTCTTCAACATGTTTCTTGATCGTTACTGGAGATTTCTTTAATTCTTCAGCGAGTTTTCGGTGAGAAATCCGTCCATCTCGAGAAAACATGCGTAAAATTTCAAGATCTAATTCCTCAATGTCTTTCTCGTTTGTCATAATAAGTTGTATTATTTTTCATTTAAAATATAATATTCAAATGCTAAATGAAATTTTAAGAAAAAAATGATAATGACTTTATTATAAAAAAACAGTCCTAATAATCAAATGTTTACTTATATAAAAATATTTGTATTGTATATCCACTTTCTTTGTAAATAATATATCAAAAGATTAAAATTTATATAGAATAATGTATTATCTGATTATAATTACTACAAAAAAATTAAAAATATGATTTATAATGATTGAAAAAGACGACCCTAAAAGAAAAGAATTATGCGATAAAGTTGTGGAGATTGTTAAAGAACAAGATATAAAATTCATTTATTTACAATTCACGGATATACACGGGATGATTAAATCTTTTGATATTAATTCAAAGAGGATTGAAGATTTCCTTCAAATTGGAGAAAATTTTGATGGAAGTTCAATCACGGGTTATGGAGCAATTGAAGAATCCGATAAAGTTGCAATCCCGGATCCCAGCACTTTTCACATAATTCCTTGGAGAGAAAATGGCAAAAAGGTTGCTCGATTTATTTGCGATATTTATAATCCTGATAATTCTAGGTATATCGGCGACCCGCGTTATATTCTTCAAAAAGCTGTAAAAAAAGCAGCGGAACATGGATATGATTATTATTGTGCTCCAGAACTGGAATTTTTCATTTTGCAGCAAGATACAACGAAAGAATCATTTAGTCCATCTGATATGAGGGGATATTTTGATTATGACCCCTATGATATTAATGAACAAATGCGTTATACGATTGCGGAGTATTGCGATGCAATGGGAATTGAAATTGAAGTCCTGCACCATGAAGTTGCTCTTGGTCAGCATGAAATAGATTTTAGATACGGAAAAGCTATCGAGACGGCAGATAATACTAATACGATAAAAATGATTGCTAAAACTGTTGCTGCACAGAACGATATGATAGCAACTTTTATTCCAAAACCATTTTCAGGAATTAATGGCTCGGGAATGCATGTACATCAATCTTTATGGAAAGATGGAGTAAATTTATTTTACGATTCGTCTGATGAGGCTTTTATTTCAATGACCATGAAAAAGTGGATTGCTGGTCAATTGAAACATTCAAGAGCGATGTGTGCAGTGTTGAGCAGTTGGCCTAACTCATATAAAAGATTAGTACCAGGGTATGAAGCGCCAGTGTATATTGCTTGGGGTTTTCGTAATAGGTCTCCCTTAATAAGAGTGCCCAATTTTGGCGGTAAACAAAGTGCCGCCCGCTGCGAAATCCGATGCCCCGATCCGGCGGGCAACCCATACTTGCAATTCGCTGTTCTATTAGCCACAGGTTTAGACGGAGTTCTTTCTAATGATATTGAAATACCAAAACCAACAGATAAGAATGTGTATCATTTCTCTTCAAAAGACTTGCAAAAATCAGGAATTAAGTCATTGCCGGGAAGTTTGAGCGAAGCGTTAAAAGAATTTAAAGAATCTGAATTAATGAAAGAGGTTTTTGGAGAAGAACCTTTTAAAAACTTCTATTATGCTAAATTGGAGGA
>JAUWRB010000079.1 GCA_030610785.1 Promethearchaeota archaeon
TGGGAAAATCTTGACCAAGTTATAGTCGTAACCCAAAAACCTATTTCAAGAGTGAGGACCTCAACACCGTGTTCCTTTATTGGCATTTGGGATAAAATCCGCAATTCATTCGCGAAAACTACAGAAGCTAAGAAGAGAAAATACGCTGCAGGACATTTTTCTTATAATTCCGACAAGGGACGATGCCCCTCTTGTAAAGGGCAAGGTGTACAAGATCTACAAATCTCATTTTTAAGTAGCTTTACTATTCCTTGCAAGGAATGTAAGGGCTTGAGATATAAACCAGAAATATTAGAAATCAAGTATAAAGGTAAATCAATTGCCGATGTGCTTGATATAACAGTCAGTGAAGCGCTAGAACTCTTTAAATCTCAGAGTAACATAGCAAATATGCTAAAGATACTTGATGAAATCGGTATGGGATATATTACGCTTGGTCAACCAGCTCCTACCTTAAGTGGAGGTGAAGCGCAGCGAGTTAAGTTAGCCAAGGAATTAGGAAAGGTGCGTAAGGGTAACTTGCTATATATATTAGATGAGCCAACTGTTGGATTATCATTTTATGACGTGGTTAAGCTAATGGAATTATTAGAGAAGTTAGTTCAAGAAGGAAATAGCGTGATTATCATTGAACACGACCCTGAAATCTTGTCATATTGCGATTACATCATCGAATTAGGACCAGAAGGTGGCCCAAAAGGCGGTGAAGTTATTGCTAAAGGTACTCCTGAAGAAATAAAAAACAATAAAAATTCGATAACGGGTGTTTATTTATAATTTATAATATTTATAATAAATTCTCTGCTATATATTCATCGGGATCTTAAGGAGCAGCGTATTCTAAAGTAAAAAAAAAAAATTAAAAAACCATTTTATCGTTTTTAGCAAAAGAATACCATTGCCTTTACAGTTCCGAGCATTTTTTAAAATTCTTATTGAACGGGATATATTTCTAAAGTAATTTCCAAACCTTTAAATCTTCCCCATAATTCGTAAATTTATGAATTATAAAAAAGGATGGTCCAAAAAAAGAAGGGGAAAATCATTATGTGCCAGAAATAATTATCGACATGAAAAGATCCATCAAAAACTCCTACATTTAAATCTTTTAAAAGAATTATCCCCATTTAATACACGCAACTACAATTCGAAAGAATATTTCGCGGTATTTGAACAGGCTTCGCTTCATAAAACTAGTATTAAACAAGCATGCTTAATGAAAAGATTACAGGGAACGAAATATCCCTCCCCTGAACAGGTAATGAAGTGTTGCAGAAAAATATCGCCGGAAACGATGACTAATTTCATCAATTCTGCATTACAATCGCAATTTAATGCACTTCCAAAAAATATTCGACAACAATTAAAGAACTCCGGGACTCTTATTATAGATTTTCATCAGGATTGTTATTACGGAAATAAAGACAATCCGCACGTGAGGAAAAGTAAAGTGAAAAAAAGTACTAACCTCTTTTACGAATATCTAACGGCAGACCTCTATTGTAAAAACGGGTGCTTCACAATTGCCATTCTTCATCGAGCGCCGAATAAGGATATTTTTTCTCTTACAAAACGGCTCCTAAAACTTGTTGAAAAAGTAATATCTTTTAAAGTCGTTATATTTGACGGGGAATTTGCCACGGTCGATGTTTTAGATTTTCTTCAACACATGGGCGTGAAGTTTCTGGGGCGAAAATCAAGAACAGTGAGGGTAAAAGCACATTTGAACACCTATTACAGAAGCCCGGATTGGGAAAATAAACGACAATGGCGTCCGATTGAGCTGCGTTCTAAAAATTCTCGCAGTAAAACAGTTTGCGTGGAAATTTGCCCTCAAAATGTTAAAAAAGAGATGAAAGCCATGGTAAAGTCCCTGGGATGGTCAATAACTCCAAAATACGCCGATAAATTGTACAGAAAAAGGTTTAACATCGAGACGGGATATCGTGATAAACATAAATTCCAGATTTTCACGTGTACGAAAATCTTGAGCACGCGACTTCTTATTTTTTTAATTTCAGCATTGTTATGGAATTGTTGGCAGGGTTTTTTGATATGGATAAGGGCTTTAAAAATCTATTCGAAAGATCTTCCGAGAGAATTCTTAATCCAGCTAACTGCCCATTGGGTCAAGTTTTCTTTAAGAAAAATGCTTTATTCTTAACAAATATAAAAAAATTTGAAGGAGGTGATTAAAAAAATACTCGGTACTGTAAAGGCCATGGTATTCTTTTTTTTGCCCAATTAATTCCTCTTTAAATTGTAT
The DNA here is from genome assembly GCA_030610785.1 of Promethearchaeota archaeon. Taxonomy (GTDB): domain Archaea; phylum Asgardarchaeota; class Lokiarchaeia; order Sigyniarchaeales; family SOKP01; genus JAUWRB01. The sequence goes on from JAUWRB010000079.1 coordinate 2,267, forward strand.
TCTAAAGAGGATACGTCACCGATATTTTTCTAATATAGAAATAAATCCATTTTAATAGATTTTTTTTTAATAATTTTACACTAACTATATTTTCTATTATCTAAATATTTTGAACTTTAAATTTCAAGTAAAATGCTTTAGAAAAACGTTATTCTTTTCTTTATATTCTTATTTTTATAATTTTTTTTTCTGAAAAAAGTAAAAATATATCTTAATATATACAAAATTTCGTGAAAGGTCTGTTTCACGATCTTTTTTTTATATCAGGATTTTAGACCAGCTTCTCTATAACCTTCAAATTTTTTATAAAAAATTGGTAATTTCTATAAAATTTTTTTTAACTTTCATAAGAAACTTAAAAAATTTGAGATATCAGATAATTTAGGTACATCAATTTCAAAATAGTTTTTGACTATATCAATTAAAAAATTGAAATAAGGAATTTGTATTTTTATTCCATGAACTTCATTTGTTTTATTGATTATTTTTTTTGAGCTTAATTTTTCTTTAATATTATTGATATAATCTCTTACCGTTTTTGATAATATGTAAGCCTTTTGTATTTCGTTTTTTAAGATTATTACGCTAGAATTTACGTCGTAATCAGCATAGAACTCTTGAATAATTTTTTGTTCTATTTTTAATTTTTTAGGGTCAATTATTCTGTTTTTATCGTTAATTACCTGATTGTTTTCAAAAACTAAATGATTTTTATATTTTTTTTTATTTTCTTCATGCTCTTCTTTTGATACAATAAGAATGTCAAAATCAAACGAATTTTGAGTTATATATTCAAAGAAATTTATGACATGATCATGTAAGATGTTCAGATCAGAGACCAATATTATTTTCTTTTTTAACATAATACCTCTAATAATAAAAGTTATTAACGAAGCATGTAAATTAAGTTGAATTAAATCAATATTAAGTAAATCAGGAGTGATACTTATTTTTTGTTCTAATTCTTGCTCAATAATAACATCAGGAAGCTCAATATGAAAATCTGCTAAGATATAATCTCTAATTGCCAAATTTTTATCTACATAAGCTATAAAAGAATGCTCACAAATAGTATCTTTTGCTATATTTACTGATAAAACACCTCTTTTGATATTTTTAATAGTTTCTTCTATAATATCAATATAACCTATTTTTGAACAAGATGGGCAACGAATTTCGATTTTTGGCATTATTACACCACTTATTATAATGAAAAGTATATTTTAATTACTAAAAAAAAATTGATTTTAAAGCTAATTTTTTATAAGAATTAAATTTCATTTTATATACAAATTAATATATATCTTTTCTTGATATAAAATTATTTCTTATTTGTTTTCATTCTTACATGAAAAATGAGCAGATTATATTTATATTGTTTCAACTGTTCCTTAATTTTTTATAAAAAGTTATAAAATTTTATAAAAATAAAAAAAATTTACACCGTTTTTCTTTTTATTTTAAATAATTAAATTTTTTTTTTAAATTTTTTTAAAAAAAAAAAAAAAAAAAATTGCAAATCCCAAGGTGGATTAAAAAATAGGTTAAAAAATAAAAAGGAGCATTGGAATTAGAACTATTTACGCTCATGTAGCTCATTTCAGTAAAAAATTGAGAGTTATATGAATACTTGAAAAACATCAACATTATTTTAAAAATCTATAATTTTTTATTAAAATCACAAATAAGAAAGAGTATAGGATTTTTGATTTTTATAAGAATTTATAAGATTTTATATAAAGTTTAAACAAATAGTTGAAACAATTATTATTTAATATTCTGTTAAAGTTATTTACATTTTTTATAACTTAATGAATCAATATAATTCGTCATACCATTTATTATAATAAATCTTCCATATAATTAAAGCGATTTTTGATATTTGTTCATAATTCTTTATAAATGGGAAAAATTTATCCTTAAAATCCCCAATTAATTGTTTTTTAGAGTAATTCTTCGAGGGTTTTAAAAGAACCGAATTTTTTATCGGATCTGAATGAATTTTCCACCATTCCTTAATGAATTTTGTACCAAATTTGCTTTCATAATATTTCATATTTTGGTATATATTTGTAAAGGGTTCATTTGAATAAAGAGAGGGAAAAATTTCAATATTATTATTACTAACATTATTTTTAAGAAAATTAAGAGTCTCGTTCACAGTATTTTCAGTTTCTCCTGGAACTCCAATTAAAATATTCAACCTACAGAACATTTCATTATTTTTTTTATAAAAATTTATTATTTCCTTAAATATTTCCAAATATTTTGTGGGGTTCTTCGTTTTATTCATTTCAATTAATAAAATCTTACTCGCTGATTCTAATCCTAAGGCGATTCTCATCTTAGCTTTTTTAAATTGTTCGCGATATTTAAGTATTAATTCTGCTCGCGTTTGACAAGAAAAACTAAATTGATCGTGGAGTTTATCATGAGTGATGAGATTTAAAACTCTTTTACTAATTTGAGAAGAATTGAAACATTGATCATTGAATACTATTTTGGGTTTTTTTTTATTATAATTCAAGACTATCTCTTTTAATTTATCAAACTTTTCTTTGAAAATATCAAATTTCATATTTCTTAGACCGCCATTTTTTAAGATTCTACAAAATCTACAATTATATGGACATCCTCTTGACATGGATATCGTGAAATTAAAGTTATTCTTAAAAGGATATTTTTTTAAATATGTATGGAAATCAGGCAACGGTATGGTATTAAGATCAACTAGTTGTTCAGAGTGGAGGACTTTTGGTCCATTATTTTGACCAGAACTTATAGATTTTTTAGATTTGATCAATTTATTTAATGTTTCTTCTGGTTCACCTAGAATTAAAAAATCATATGGGGACTTTTTATAAAGATAATTTTCAGGAATAGCTGTAGGATGATATCCACATACAATAATCTTCAAATCATTGAATTCTTTTTTTAAAATATTTGCAATTAAATCTGCTTGAAGATATTGACTACTAAGTGTCAAATTTAAAATAATCTTATTAAAATTTTGAATTTGATTCTTTTCAAATAGTTTTACGAGTTCTTCCTTAAATTGACCATTATTAGGATTGTTTAAAAAGGAATTTTTTATTCTATTTTCAAAACGTATATCTATAAAGTTAGTTTCAATATTGGTGTGTTTTTTTTTCAAATATGACGATAATTGAAGTGCATCTATTGGAAAAATTTTATTAAATATTAACTTATGATATTCTTCTAAATAAAAACTGCTAGGAATGACGAAAAGTAATTTATTAGACATTATCTTATAATTTTATATTATGCTTCTTATAAAACTTCTTGAAATAATAATTTAAACATCGATTATAAATGATAATAGATAAAAAAATTTTTTATAAAAAAGTCAAAATTTCAGATGGATGTTAATAATGATGTCATATAGTACTTAAAATGTGAAAAAAAAAGTAAAAAATTTAAAAATAAAATAGGAAATTGCCAAACAATATATAACCGAAATGGATATATCTTTTCAATAATTTATGGATATAATACTGCTTTTTTATTTACTTTTCCCAAGATATTGCTTCTCGTAGTATTGCTCCACTAAGACTATCAGGGTTCATTCTATCCATAGTTATTTGAATAGCATTTGATGCGGAATTCGGGCAGAATTGTAAAGAATAAAAGATAAGATTTTTAGGAAAACACCCTCCTACAATCACCACTCCAGCTTTTTTAGCATCCCAAGCTAGATTAACCATTTCTAATATGTCTTTAAAATAGTTTAAATTTATCTTTTGATGGTGAAATCCTAATTGTAAAGCTAAACCACAATTTATTAATCTTCAATATTGAGCTTGAATTTTCTGGTATTAGTCTTTTTTACTTGTTTTCAAATTTAGAGAGTTGGAAAAAATTTTATAACAAATAGTATAACGAGTTATAAGTTATATTAAAAATAATTTTAGAATAACTAAATTTATTAGCATGAATTTTTTCTTTTTTTAATGAAGAATATTTTTTTTTCATTAACCTAAATTTAATTACTAATTTTATTTGATAAAAAAAGAGAGCAATTAGATAACAATAACAAGGTAATCTTCAATATGGTCATTCGCGAAGCAGGTTTAATATTTAGGGGGTTTACTTTAGTAAGATCGAATTATCATGAGACCAATGAAGGTGAAATTGATACAGATTTAAGAAGTGGATTGTTAACAGCACTCTTAAATTTTGCTGAAAACGCTTTATCAGCAGAATTAGTTGAATATTTCGAATTAAAAAGATATATAATAGCATTTACTGAAAATAAAATTGTAGCAGAAGATAATACTAAGCCAGAAATTTTAATTGCTTACGCAATTTTAGATAGAGAAAAAAAGATTGAAAAATATCTCAAAAAAATTGTTTTTCCATTATTAAAAAAGGTTGCAATACAATTTGTTGCTAATTATAACAGAAAAAATTTAACTGAAATTTCCCAGTTTTATCGCTTTAAAGAATATCTTGACAATATCTTCGGTTCAGATACAAAGAATATTGAAGAAAAATTGCAAGGATTATTTTATTAATCTCTTATATTTTGCTTAACTTAATAAATCAAATTTAGAGATTATTTTTAGATTTTTTTAAATACCAAAAAATTAACGGAAGAGCAATAGTTGCGTCAGATATAACTGTTGAATACTTAGCATTTTCGTGAATTTTACCCCAAGACTTCGCTTCTTGAAGTGTAGCCCCACTAAGACCACCTGGCTCCGGTCGATCCATGGTAATTTGAATCGCATAACTGGCAGAGTTTGGAGAAAATTGAATTGACTGAAAAATAAAATTTTTAGGCACTCCTCCACCAACAATTATTACACCTGCTCTTTTAGCCTCCCATGCTAAATTAACCATCTCAAGCATGTCTTTAAAATGATTAAGATTCAAATCCTGATGATGGAAACCTAACTGTAATGCTAAACCTGAGTCTGTAAAAGCTGGACAAAAAATAGGCACTTCTTTTTCCGCACAAATCTTTAAAATGGAATTAGAATTATCTGGCAATTGCTCTCCAAGAAATTTTAAAAATGAACTAACCGGCATGTTGTTATTTGGTATTTCTAATTCCGAAATAAAATCTTCAATTCCTTCATAAACTTTATTTGGCAAAAAGACATCGTAAATTCTATTCATTTCTTTGCCATAAAGTTTGATATCATCAAGTTCATTTACGTTAATGTCACCTTGCAAGTGGTGGTACCCAAGCGTTTCAGCAACATCGTGCGTCAAACTGGCTCCTGTTGTAACCAAAATATCAACAAATCCTTCTTTTATAAAGTCGTGAATTATCCCTTGCATTCCAGCTGGTACTAAAGCGCCTGCTTGACCAAAAAATTTCACGCATCCTTTATCGTTGATCATTTCTTTATAGATTTGACACGCTACTGCTAATCGTTTGGCATTGAACCCCGTATCTTTTAGTGAATTTATCACGTCAATTATACTATCATTGCTTGATATTTTAAATTGATTTACTTTTTTCAACTTTTTTTTAAAACTTTTATCTGTCATTCTTAGCACTTTAATTTTAATTTTTTCTCTGTTATGAAAGATATGAACTCTACAATTAGTTTGGCAGCAACATTACAAGTAATATTATTAGAGAGATCCAAATTTGGAGCAACTTCAACTAAATCAAAACCAATTATGTTAAAGTAGTCAGCAATTTCATTTAAAATCCACCACATTTGTCGATAACTGAATCCCCCCGGTATTGCAAAACCTGTACCTGGTGCTATTGACGGGTCTAATGCATCAATATCAATTGATATATAGAGGGATTTTATAGAAGAATTCATAAAAAATTCAATAATTTTCTCTGTATAACGCTTTATTCCAAGATCTATTAGTTTAAAAGCTCCAAGATATTCAACATTTTCCTTATTAACAATTTCTAACTCGGGTATGTCAATATCTCTTGTACCTACTATCAATAAGTTCTTGTTATTCATGTATTGTAAATCGTATACTCTATGAGTAATTGTAGCGTGAGAAAAAGCTCCTTTATCCCATTTATCGTAAAAATCTAAATGTGCATCGAAAATTAAGACTCCAAATTCGTCCTTCTTTTCAAAATGATCACCAACAGCCTTGATGGTACTTAAAGAACAAAAATGATCACCCCCTATCATGACGGGTATAACATCCGACTTTTGTTGGTATATTAAATCCATAAATGCTTTTATCTCCTTTAGATTTTTATCTACATTAGAAGGTTCAATTTTTATATCTCCTACATCAACAGCTTTAAGCTTAGGAATATAAAAACCCTTTTCTGTGGTTAGAGCTAAATCGTTGGTGACTTCACGAATTTTTTTAGGAGCAATAGCAGAATTAGGGGCCTCATTTGAGGTCAAATAATCCCAAGGAATGCCAAAAATTACAAATTCGGTATCTTCATCGATGATTTCACCAAAATCAAAAAAATTCATTAATTATTTATCCCCCTATATTTTAAAATTCTTTACATTTTATTTAAGGTTTCTATCCCTAAAATATGTAGTCCAATTTTAATTATTATTTGAACGCATTTGATTAATAATAACCTTACTTTTTCTAATTCTTTATTTTCTGAAATGACGGGGCAAGAAGCATAAAATGAATTAAAAATTTGACAAAGGGTTAATAGGTATTGGGGAATTTGATGAATACCATAGTTTTCTACGATGGAATTTAGGATTTCAGGAAAATAATTTAATTGTTTAATTAAATTAATCTCTTTTTCGTGATTTAATAAGATCCAATCAACATCAAGGTTTATTTTTTCCTTTGATTTGGAGATAATTGACTCTATTCTAGCATAACAATATAGAATATAAGGACCGGTCTCCCCTTCGAAAGAGATACTCTCTTTAGGATTAAATACGAATTCAGATTTAGGGTTAAATTTTAATATAAAAAATCTTAACGCTGCCATCCCAATAATATTCGCTCGATATAATTTTTCTTCTTCTGAAAGTTGAGGATATCTGTTATTAACTTCATTATAAGCAAGATTCTGCATCTCCTTCACGATATCATCCGCATCAACGACAGTTCCTTCTCTACTTTTCATTTTACCTTCAGGTAGACTTATCATTCCATATGAAAGATGATATTTATCTTCTTTAACCCCCATTAAACTTAAAACGGCAAATAATTGTTTAAAGTAGAGGTCTTGTTCATTACCGACAACATAAATGGATTTATCGCAATTAAAACTATCTTTTTTTAAATATGCGAGATAAATATCTTGGGTAATATATATTGAAGTTCCATCGCTCCGAAGTAAAACTTTATCCGGAATGTTGAATTTTTTCCTTAATTTAGCGATTATTGAACCATCTTCGTTTTTTTCAAAGATACCCTTATTTAAGCCATTAATAACCTTTTCTTTACCTTTCCAATAAAAATCAGACTCATAATATTCTTTATCAAATGATATGCCGAATTTTTTATATGTTTCTTTAAAACCATTAACGGCCCATGTGTTCATCTTTTTCCATAATTCAAATACTTCAGGATCTTTTTGTTCCCATAATTTTAACAATTCTTTAGCTTCTTCAATTAAATTTTCGTTTTCTTGTTCTTCTTGACTATACTTTATGTAATAATCACCTACGAAATGATCCGATTTCTTGTTAGGCTCTTGATTATTGCCCCACTTCTTATAGGCAAGCATGCTTTTACAAATATGAATGCCTCTATCGTTATTTAAATTTACTTGAAATACTTCATGTCCTTTATAATTTAATAAATTTGAAATCGTACTTCCTATAAGCATGTTTCTCACGTGCCCAAGATGAAGAGGCTTATTCGTATTAGGTGATGGATATTCTATTATTATTCTGAGCGAATTGATTTCGTCTTTTTCAAGAGTCTCGTATATTCTTCCATAATCTTCTTGAAGTTCAAAAATATTCTTTAAAATTAAAAATGGTTTAATTCTAAAGTTTAAATATGGACCATTTGCTTCTATCTTTTCTAAAAAATCTGGTAACATCATTGTTTTTGCCATATTTTCAGCAATCAATTCTGGAGCTTTTTTTTCAGTTTTAGCTAAACGAAAAACTGGAAAAGAGTAGGAAAAATTAATTTCTGAAGGTGGGATTTCCACGCTATTTTCAATTTCTTCTGCTGAGAAACTTGTAATGTATGTGCTTAAAAATTCTGCAATTAATCTTTTATCAACTATTTTCATGGAAGCCTTCAATTATTAAAATTAACTAATCATGAAAAAGATTATAAAACTTATCAATTTTTTTAAATATATTAAAATAACTCATAAAATATTTTTTAAAAAAAAAAAAACAAAATTTTTGATTTTAAATGTCATTTAAACAAGAGGCAAAAAGAAAATTTCCAAAATGGCCCATCTATGACGATGAAGAGATAAAAGCATTAATTTCTTTAATTAAATCAGGTAATTGGTGGTGTGGATCTCCTGGGATTCATCAAGGCAAAAATGTATGGGCGTTTCAAGAAGAATTTGCTGAATTTCAAGAAGCTAAGCGTTGTATTGCTGTTTTTAACGGAACTGTTGCTATAGAATCTGCGTTATTGGCTCTAGGCATTGGTTTAGGCGATGAAGTTATTGTATCTGATTTTACTTTTGTTGCCTCTGCATCTGCAGTTGTAGCCACAAACGCGGTTCCAATATTTTGTGATATTGACGCTGAATCCTTAGTCATGAACGTTAATGAGATTGAGAAATTAATAACAAAAAGGACAAAAGCTATTATTCCCGTTCATTTAGGAGGAAATCCTGTAGAAATGGATAGATTAATGGAAATTGCCAAAAAATACGACTTAAAAGTCGTTGAAGATTGCTCTCACGCTCATGGAAGTAGATATAAAGGGAAAAGAATAGGAAATTGGGGGGATGCTGGAACATTTAGCTTTCAAGCTTCAAAAGTTTTAACAAGTGGAGAGGGAGGGGCAATAATTTGCAATTCCGATGATTTGGCTGATAAAATATATTCTGTTTCAGATTGTGGACGATCTAAGAATCAATATTTTTATAAACATTTCATATATGGTACAAATTATAGAATGAGCGAATATCAAGCAGCTATATTACGAACTCAATTGAAGAAATTCCCTGCTCAGCATGCGTTAAGAAATGAAAATGCTAAATATTTCATGGATAAATTAAATGAAATTGATGGTATCCGCGTTATAAAACCAACTCCTGGAACAACTGAACTTGGATGGTATGTTTATCCGATCGTTTATGAACCAGAAAAATTTAGAGGTATTTCAAAAGCAGAATTTAATAAAATACTCAATAGATTTAGTGTTCCAACAGACGATCCTTATCCTCCACTTCATGGCTTAGATTGTTTTAAAAATATTGATTTAAGGAAAGGAATAGACTATAGTAATGCTAATTGGGGTGGTGAAAAAAGCAACGATAAATATTTCCCTGTAGTTTGCGAAATTTATTCAAGGTGCATTGAATTTCCTCACGAAATGCTTTTAGCATCAAAAAAACAATTAAATAATGTTGTAGAATTCATTAAATCTTTGAAATAATTGAAATTCTTAATTTTTTTATATTTTAATTTTAACATGAATATTTAAAATCAATATATTTATGAATTTTGAGAAAAACTTTTTAAAATTTTAATTTATTAATTTTTCAGTAAAATAATAAAAAAAGTCAAAAAAGTTGTTTGAAGGAAAATGAGTAATGATAAAAAAAAAGAGATAATTTTAAAATGGAACGAAGAAGGAGGAGAATTTAAACCTATTGAATCTGATGCTGATATGTACGAAGGAGTTTTCGTTGAGTTGATTATTGACGAAAAAAAATTGAAATACTTTTATATTAAAGGTGCTTCTTTAATTGCTCGAAGAACTGCGTTAAGGTCCGCAAACGGAATTGCTAAAACTGGATTTGTTCATCCAATTGACGGAATTCGCTATGGTACAGAATGTAAACTCGAAGAAGAAGTTTCTCCATACGAAAATATGCCGGAAAATATAAAAAAATCTCAGAGATCCTGGTATAAAGGCGATTATAAGAAATATTAACTACTATTATATTTTTTTCTTCTTTTTTCTTTTATATTGGCAGTAATTTATCGTTTTTAGCAAAAGACCTTATTTTGTTAAGGCAACGGTCAACGAATTAGGAATCCATGGCCTTTAGGCAATGGTAGTTCAAAGAATTGAGGTTTTAAAAAATGAAAAAAGTTTTAATAGCATATGGAAGTAGATATGGGAGTACTGAAGAAATTTCAGAAAAAGTTTCTGACCTACTTAAAAATGAAAATATA
>JAUWRB010000138.1 GCA_030610785.1 Promethearchaeota archaeon
TTTTTATTTTTATAATTTTTTTTATTTTAAATAATTTTTTATAAAATTATTAAAATTAAAATATAATAATAATTGGGGGGTTTGGGTTTTTTTTTTTTTTTTTTTTTTTAATTTTTAAAAGTTATATTCATTAATACATTATAATTGAGTGAATCAATTATGAAAAAAGGAAATAAATACGGGACTCACAGAGTAATTGAACCGCAAGGAGCGCTTCCTGTATCAGCTAGAAAAATCTCAAATAATATGGAAATATATAACAACGAGATATTAATAGATGTTAATTATTTGAATATTGATTCTGCAAGTTTTACTCAACTTAAAGAAGAATCGGACGGGAATATTGAAAAAATAAAAGAAAAAATATTAAAGATAGTTAAGGATTACGGAAAAATGCAAAATCCTGTAACTGGTTCTGGTGGAATGTTAACAGGAAAAGTAGAAAAAATAGGAGTCGCTATAAAAGATAAAATAGACTTAAAACCGGGAGATAAAATTGCCACGTTAGTTTCACTTTCATTAACTCCACTTTGGATTGAAAAAATACTTGAAATAAGACCTGAGATAGACCGTGTCAAAATAAAAGGGAAAGCAATTCTTTTTGAAAGTGGATTATACTCAAAACTTCCCGAAGACCTTGAAGAAACTTTAGCTTTAGCTGCTTTAGATGTGGCAGGAGCCCCCGCTCAAGTTGCTAAACTAGTCAAAAAAGGAAATTCTGTTCTAATATTAGGGGCGTCCGGTAAATCCGGATTAATGTGTTCCTATGAGGCCAAAAAACAAGTTGGAATGAAAGGAAAAGTAATTGGACAAGCTAAAAATGAGCAACGTGCGCTCTTTCTTAAAAAAACGGGATTCTATCATAATATTATTATTGCAGATGTATTAAAACCAGTTGATGTTTTAAAGGAAACATTAAAAGCGAATGATGGAAAAGAAGTTGATATCTCAATTAATTGCCTAAGCATTCCCAACACGGAAATATCAAGTATTATCCCTGTAAGAGACGATGGTATTGCGTATTTCTTTTCCATGGCCACAAGTTTTACTCAAGCGGCGTTAGGTGCTGAAGGTATTGGAAAAGATATTACCATGATAATAGGAAATGGCTATACGAAAGGCCACGCTCATCTAGCTTTACAAGAATTAAGAGAAAGTAAAAATTTAAGAAATATTTTTAAAGAAAAATATGCATGAATTAAAAATAAGGTAAAAAAATGAAAGTAAATGAAAGATTTGAACTCTTTCAAGAGATTAAAGACGAGAAATGGAACGATTGGGATTGGTAAATAAAAAATCGGGTTACAAGCATTGAAGATTGTAAAAAGAAAAAATGTGTTTTGAAATTATCTTTTAAAAGTTTTCATTATAACGTGAGTATTTGTACTAATAATGCCCTTAATTGGGTCAATTTTTTTAGCAAAGGAATCGTATAGCTCGTCCGTGTTTTCTACTTCAATTTCAGCTAACACATCATAATCGCCCGTGAGAGAAAATACTTTTTTGATTTGTGGAATCTCTCTAAATTGCTCTATAACCATGCTCATGGCTTTGTGTTCAATTTGGCAAAAAATTAGCGCTTTTATCGTCATTTTATATCTTTTTTATAATTTTTTTTTTATATCTTTTTTTTTTTATTAATCATTAATAGAAATAATACAACCTTCTAATTATTTATAAAAAATTGGTAATTTTTATAGAATTCAACGAACAGTTGAAATAATAATTAAAAAATCTGAGGTGATCGATATTCTCCAAATACTTTTCGCAAGACATCGCAAATTTCTTGAATAGTGGCATAAGTTTTAACCGTTTCGATCATTATGGGCATTATATTTTCAGAAGTTTTTGCCACTCTTTCCAATTCTATTAGCTTTTCTTTAACAAATTTTTCATTCCTTTGTTTTTTTAATAATTTTAGCGATTGAATAGTTTTTTTCTCAATTTCTTTATCAAATTTAAAAACTTCTATTTTAGATTCCTCGTCTTCGTGATAAGCATTTATCCCAATAATTTTATCAAGTCCCTTCTCAATTCTTTTTTGAATTAAATAGGCGTTATTTTGAATCTCTTTTTGAATATAAGCTTTTTCTATTGCGTTTAACATTCCGCCCATTTCATCTATTTTATTTATATAATTCGTTGCTTTTTCTTCTAACTTCGAAGTTAGATATTCGATGTAATATGAACCTCCTAATGGGTCGACAACATCAATTACGCCAGTTTCATGTGCTATCACTTGCTGGGTTCTCAAGGATAACTTTACCGATTCTTTCGTTGGTATGGACAGTGCTTCCTCTGCGCCATTCGTGTGAAGCGATTGCGTGCCACCAAGAACCGCAGCTAAAGCTTGAATGGCAACTCTAATGATATTCACATTTGGCTGTTGAGCCGTTAACGATACTCCGGCGGTTTGCGTGTGAAATCTTAATCTCAATGAATTTGGGTTCTTGGCTTTAAATCGATTTTTCATTATTTTAGCCCATAACCTTCGGGCTGCCCTTAATTTGGCTATTTCTTCAAAGAAATGATTTTGAGTGGTAAAGAAAAACGACATTCTTGGAGCAAAGTTATCTATATCAATCCCCCTTTTTAAGACCTCTTCAATATATGCTATTCCATCTGCCAATGTGAAGGCTATTTCTTGAACAGCATTACATCCTGCTTCACGCATGTGATATCCACTGATACTAATCGTATTAAATCTTGGTAAATGATTAGAACAATATTCAATCACATCGGCAGTTAATCTTAGGGAAGATTTAGGTGGAAAAATATAAGTACCTCTTGCTACATATTCCTTTAAAATATCATTTTGAACCGTCCCCATTAATTTTTCAGGGTTAATACCTTGTTTTTCACCTATTGCCACATACATCGCTAAAAGTATAGAAGTTGGAGCGTTTATTGTCATGCTTGTTGATACGGTATCTAAGGGAATTCCTTCAAAAACTTGTTCGAAATCTTTTAATGAATTAACTGTTACACCAGTTCTTCCTACTTCTCCCAAACAAATTTTATTATCAGAATTAAATCCCATTTGAGTTGGTAGGTCAAAAGCAATCGAGAGCCCCTTTTGCCCCTGTGAAATTAAAAATTTAAATCTTTCATTGGTTTTCTTAGCATTCGCAAAGCCACCATATTGTCTCATTGTCCATAGTCGTCCTCTGTACATGTTGGGATATACCCCTCTTGTAAAGGGAAGAGTTCCCGGAAATCCAAGCTCCTCTGAATAATTCAAATCCTTGACATCTTCTGGACTAAACACATGTTTTAAAGGAATTCCCGAGGGGGTCTCAAATTTTTCTTTTGTTTCACCTCTTTCAACAAATTTATTTAAAATATTTTCTGTCCATTCTTTTTCTTTAATTTTAATTTTTTCTAGTTCTTTATTAGAAAACATGATTATTACTTCCTCTTAATTATATTAATTAATTGGTTTAAAAACATGAGCATGAACTTCATTGCCATCTAAATTATTACATATTTTTTTATAAACTGGTTTTAATTCAATTCCAATTTTTAAATTTTCTTGCGTTGTAATTTGCCCTAAAACTCTTATTCCATTTTCGAATTCTACAATACCTAGAGCATACGATTGTCTGTCTCGAAACTCAGCAGGGGGCGCCTTTAAAATCGTGAAAGTTAATAATTTACAAGTCCCCGAAGCCTCAATTCGTTCAAAATCGTTATTTTTACATTTTAAACATCTTAAATGGTCTTCGTATTGTAACAATCCACAAATGTTACATTTTTTCCATTCTATTTTTTCTACATCTTTCAAGATCTTCACATCCTTTCTACTAATATTGACACGATTGAATTCCCAAATCCCCCAAAATTACACGTGATCCCCGTTTTAGCTCCCTCAACTTGCCTTTTTCCCGCTTCTCCTCTTAATTGCCAAAATAATTCAACAACTTGCGCAACCCCCGTTGCTCCTAATGGGTGACCACGGGCTTTTAAACCTCCTGAAGGATTGATTGGAATTTTTCCCCCAATTTCAGTTAATCCTTCGTGAGCGGCCCTAGCTCCTTCTCCTTTCTTAAAAAAACCAATATCTTCACTTTCTATAACTTCTAAAATTTCGAAAGCGTCGTGAAGTTCTGCAACATCAATATCTTGAGGAGTTTTATTAGCCATTTTATAAGCTTGGTTTGAACAATTTCTTAAAGCATTTAAAACTGTCACATCTTCTCTTTCATGAACAATGTGCGTATCAGTTGCTTGACCTACTCCTGTAATTAAAACTGGAGTGTCGCAATAATTTTTGGCAATTTCGGCATTACATAGGACTACGGCAGCAGCTCCATCTGAAATTGGACAAACATGAAAAAGCCTAAGTGGATCAGCTATAATTGGATTAGTTTTATCATCTCTAAGAAACTCATTTACATCATTCCATTGTCCTTTTCCCTTTTGAATGGCACTTTTCATGAACTCGTCAATGGTTTTTTGGAAGTGAGCTATTGGATTTAACGCTCCATTTTTATGATTTTTAATAGCAATTTCAGAGATCCACTCCAATTTTGCTTCGTATTTTTCGAGATAAGCTCGAGTTAATAAACCAGCAAAAGAAGGAAGTGAAACTCCATGGCGCCTTTCTGCTTGATGATGCGTGATTGTAGCGACATTTGAAGTAATAAATCCTGGAGTGGTGATATGAGTCATTTTCTCGCCCCCAACTACCAGTACTAAATCGTTCACTCCCGAAGCAATCGCTAAAAAGCCAGCTTTAATCGCAGATCCACCACTAGCAGGTCCATTTTTTATGTGATCGGCAGCAGCAGGAATCAACCCTATTCTATCCACTAACGCACTTGCAATTCCTGTCATATGATTTAATACGCCTGGACTCATTGCTCCAACATATACGGAATCAAATTCTTTATCACCGGTATTTGAATTATCAATCGCTTCTAACGACGCCTCGCATAGCAAATCTAATATATTTTTACCTTGTAATCTTCCAAATTTTGTATGTCCTACTCCAATTATGGCAACTTTATTCATTTTTACCACGTTTTTTAGTTTAGCAACAACGAGATATTTTATAAGTTATATTTTATAAATTATATTTATAATAAATAAAATAAATACAGAATATGTATAATGAATTCTTCTTTTAAAATTGGTCTAATGATCTTTTTATTATTATATTACATTTTCATTCTTAAAAAATAATAAAATTTGAAGATAAAATGAGTCTTAATATATTTGATTGGTTATTTATTATTTCAGGGGTCATTTATTTTCTCTCAATTATAGGGATTTTCATCTCCGTAAAGAAAGGTCGTGAAAAACTGGTTAGAGGATTCGGCACGGTTATGTTATCGTTAATGATCCCGCTATCTTTAGTATTCATTAATTACCTGCTCATTGGACAGGAATTATGGATAATGATATTCATGATTCTAATTTTAGCATACTTAGTCGTTGAATTATTATTAGATTATATTTTTAAAATTGATTTCAGGACAAAGGCATCAAGGCACATTCCATATATCATATTAGAGTATATTGCTTGTTTTGGTTTTATAGGAATTTCCTTTACTATTAACGAAAATCTTGGTTGGCTAATGTCCATTTTGTTCTGGGCAATGCTGGCAAGTTTAATTTATCTTTACTCGGGTAAAAAGAAAGAATTTAAAATGTGATTTTTTTTATTTTTTTTTGTTTGATAGATGCCTCACATTCTAATGCTATGACTTGAAAACTAAATGATTTTGATTACATCTTATTAATGGTAATGATTTAATATCTTCTTAGACCATTTTTTTTTATAGGAACTTGTTTTAATACAAAAATTAAATTTTAAAAAAGGGAATTCTCGACATATTAACCAATTAAAAGAAGATGATATAGCTCCAATAAAAAAATTATTATTTTTAAGAAAAAACGTGAAATTTATTTCTTCTCAATTGAAATCCATTAAATTAAAATCTGGAAGTTATAAATTCATTAATATTTAATATATATTCTAAATATTAATATTGTTTCATCATATTCTTTGTCGAAATTCCTTATAAACCATATGATTTTTTTTTTATATAACAAAATAAGGTGAATTTTAAAACATGCAAAAGGCTTTAATTGAATTAAGAAGATTTGAAAATAAAAATGGTATTCAAAAAAAAATTCTTGAATTCTTAAAAAAGAAAAAGGGATATGGTGTTTCTTTTAACGATATTGAATTCTTTTTAATAAATATAAAAGATAATGGTATAAAAATGGGAGGCAATTTCTTTTTAAATAACATTTTAAGAAATCTAGTTGAAGAGCATAAAATTAACATTATCATTTCACGAGGAAAAGAATATTATTATATTGAATAGAGCTGGAATGAGAATTCTGGTTAAAAGCAAAATTAATCCCATTTTAACGAAAATTAATCAAATCTTACACTGGATGACAACATAAACTACTAAATTTTCCAAAAAATCAATAAATTCCAATATTTTATTTAAATAAATCCGAACTAATAATATAATCTGCTGTCTTTCTGTTAAGTGCTATAGGTATATTTTTCAAAACAGATATTCTAATTAAAGTTTGAATATCATGCTCATGTCCATGTGGTGTTCTAACATCAATAAAAAATACAAGGAAATCAATCTGATCATCTAATACTTTATTTGCGATTTTAATATCCCCCCCATCAGGACCGTGTGAAAGGACTTTTACATCTAAACCTGCTATATTTTTAATAGTTTGCGCTGTTCCATAAGTTCCTATAAGTAGAAATTTTTTTAAAAATTCTTTGTTGAAATTTACCCACTCAGCCAACTCTAATTTTTTATTATCATGAGCAACTAATGCTATTGTCTTTAACATAATTTATCAGGGTATAATATATTTATTAAATTTTACGATATTTGGAACCTAGCAGAATTCCCAGTACATAAAGCTAACCTTTTTTTTATTGTGTTTTTAATTTAAAAAAAGTTTTGTTTTATTTCTATATGTTCTCCAGTTATCATATAATAAATTTTAAAATTGAGGGGTCCCTTCAGGAAATTTCGATGTGATCCCCCGTGACCATGTAATGAATTTTTTCAGCCATTTTACAAGCGTGATCGCCACATCTTTCTAAATAACGAGCGATCATTAAAATATAAGCGCAAGCAGTTATGTATTTGGGGTATTCCATCATGTAAGATACGGATTCTCGAAATATGCTCCATCTTAATTGATCTACTTCGTTATCTCGCTCTTCAAAATTTTTTAATTTAGAAATATCTTCTACATCAAAAGCTTCAATTGCGTCTTCAATCATTGGTTTTACATGCTCCCACATATGTATTATTCCTAAACTTTCAGAAAGAGGGGGTAAATCAACAAAGTTTTTTACAGTAGCGGCGATATCTTTGCCGTAACGGCCTAATCTATATAAATAAGTAATATTTTTTAAAATCGTGGCTAATCTCCTCAAATCAATTGCCATTGGCTGGTAAAGAGCAATTAATTTCAAGACTTTCTCCTCCATGTCAACATCATAATCTCTAATCGAGCGTTTCCTTTTATCTACTGTTTTAGCTAATTCTATATCTTTATTAATCAATGCGTTAATTGCATCGTCTAACATGGACAATGCAAGATTCGCCATTTCAATAAATTCCTTTTTTAAGTTAATTATTTCTTCGTGCATTACTTTTGCCATTTTTATCTCTCCTATCCAAATCTTCCAGTTATATATCTTTCTGTTAATTCTTTCCTTGGTTTTTCAAAAATTTGTTCTGTTTCACCAAATTCTATCATTTCTCCAAGATACATGAATCCCGTATAGTCTGAAATTCTAGCTGCTTGTTGCATGTTGTGTGTAACGATTACGACAGTATATTTCTTCTTTAATTCAAAAATTAATTCTTCAATTTTTCTTGTGGCAATTGGATCGAGCGAGGAAGTTGGTTCGTCCATTAAAATTACATCTGGCTCAATTGCCAAGGCTCGAGCGATGCATATTCTTTGTTGTTGTCCTCCAGACAAGCTTATTGCTGAATCCTCTAATCGGTCTTTAACTTCTTCCCAAATTACTGCTCTTTTGAGATTTTTTTCAACAAGTTCATCTAAATCTACATTGCGATATTCTTTATGTAGTCTTGGACCATATGCGATATTATCAAAAATTGACATTGGAAAAGGATTAGGTTTTTGAAAAATCATGCCTATACTTTTTCTAATTTGTATAATATTAATATCATCACTATAGATATTTTTTCCGTGATAATTTACTTCTCCTTCAATTTTACAGCAATCAATAATATCATTCATGCGATTGAAAGATCTTATTAAAGTAGATTTTCCACAACCAGAAGGACCAATAATTGCGGTTATTTTATTTCGTTTAACTTTAATGTCAATATCTATTAACGCATGATTATCATCGTACCAGAGATTTAATTTTTTACTTTTAATGATGATATCATTTTCATATGGAGCAATAGGTTCGAATTTTTGACCAAATTTTTCATTCATCATATTTTTTTTCTTTAACGAAACTTTTACATTCATTTAAATTACCAAGTTATTTTTTTTTGATAATAATTTCTTATATAAATTGCAATACAATAAAATATCATTACTAAAATTAATAATACAAGAGCCGTCCCAGCGGCTTGCACATCAGATCTAGTAACAGCGGTAGTCAAGATAAATAAATGGTAGGTTAGTGCTGATACTGAATCTAAAGGTGAGAAAGGAATAGTTTTTTGTGCAAATACTACACATGTCCATATAATTGGAGCGGTTTCTCCAGCAACCCGTCCCATTCCAAGAATAATACCCGTAATAATCCCTGGTATTGCAACTGGTAAAACTACTCTATTGATACTTTGCCACTTTGTTGATCCTAAAGCCAAACTTCCTTCCCTTAATGATTTAGGCACGCTTTTAAT
>JAUWRB010000071.1 GCA_030610785.1 Promethearchaeota archaeon
TTCAGCATCTACAGCGGTTGCTGCATGGCAAGTAAATAGAAATTTTATTATGATAGAAAAGAATAAAGAATATTTTCATTTAGCAAAAGAAAGAATAAGAGATATTATGGCACAAAAAAAGATAAATCAGTATTATTAATATTTAGTGATACTATAAAAAAAATTATGAAAGTTCTTCTATGAGTCTTCTTTGTAAATTTTTTACTTCTATCAGCCATTTTTACATTAAAAAGAAACCCATAGTTCTTCAAAAATATTATCTTACTATTTTATATTTTAAATTAGTCGTTGTCATCATCATCATCGTTGTCGTCACCATAGACCTCATCGTCATCATCGTCATCATCACCATCTTGTACATCCGAGTGAATTTCTGCTTCGCTAACACAATCCTCACAATAAGGACGGCCTTCTATATATGTAATTTTATTTTTATTTAGTTTGCGTCCACAAAAATCGCATTTTTTTTTTGTCATCTATTTGAACCTCCTTTATTTTATTTTTTATATTTATTTTATTTTATATTAATTTAAATATTAGATAGTTTTAGATTTATCTTTTTTAAAATTAATGCACGCTCTCATGAATGCTGAGTAGCACTCACTAGGACGATAGGGGCGACTTTTAAATTCGGGATGAAATTGAGTTCCAACAATCCAGTGATCTTCCCTATTTAATTCAATACTATTAATTATTATACCTGATTTATCGCGACTTGAAATGACCAAACCATTTATTTTTGCTTCTTCCTTAATGTATTTGGAATTAATGTGATATCTATGGCGAAATCTTTCCACTATTTCTTTCTTTTTATATGCTTTAAATAATTGCGTGCCTTCTTCAATAATAATTTTAAGACCGCCTAATCTCATGGTACCGCCTTTTTCTTTTACGTCCTTCTGACTATCAAGGAGATCAACAACCGGATAAGGTGTATTTGGATCAATTTCAGTAGAATTTGCTCCTTTCAATCCTAAATATTTTCTACAAAAGGCTATAAAGAATAGTTGTGCTCCGAAACAAATACCTAAAAAAGGGATCTTTTTTTCCATTGCATGTTCAGCACTTTTAATCATCCCTTCAACTGCTCTTTCTCCAAATCCAGGAGTAAGCAAGATTCCATCGCAATCTTTTAATTCTTCTTCTATATTCGTATCTTCTACGATATTAATCATTTTTAATTCAGTTTTATATCCTTGATGTACGGCTGCGTGTTTTAAAGCGTCGTTAATAGAGATATATGAATCTGAAATATTAAAATATTTTCCCGGCATCGCTATTTTAACGGTTTCTTTAGCATTCTTAAATAATTCAACTATTTTTAACCATTCAGAATAATTATTGACTTTACTATAAGAAACTAATTTTGCTTTTAAATCTAAAATATTACACAAGAAATCTCCCAATTTTTGGTCCTCAAACAAGAGGGGCAACTCGTAAACCGACTCTAAATCAGGATTAGAAATAACCGCTGTATTTGGGATATTTGAAAATAATGATAATTTTGCTTTTATTTCTTTTTCTAGGGGCTTTTCACTGCGACCTATAAGTATGTCGGGTTGCAATCCCGCACTTTGGAGCATTTTAACAGAATGTTGAGTTGGCTTTGATTTTTGTTGTCCAACTGCTCTAGAATAGGGAATTAATGTAACATGTACGAATGCTGTATAATTTTTAGGCAATTCTAATCGTATCTGTCTGAAAGCTTCTAAAAATATATCCGATTCCAAATCGCCTACAGTACCTCCACATTCAACTAATAAAATGTCTAAATCCTCGTCATTTGCGATTTGCATCAATCTTTCCTTTATCATATTAGTACAATGCGGAATTATTTGCACAGTTCTGCCTAAAAATTTTCCTTTTCTCTCGCTAAGAATAGTTGATAGATAAATCTGACCAGAAGTGATATTATGTGAAGGATGTATTTCTATACCTAAAAAACGTTCGTAGGTCCCGAAATCTTGGTCAATTTCAGAAATTCTATATATTCTCTCGTCTGAGCCTGCCACTGGTTTAAAGTCCCAAACATGGTGAGTAATAAAACACTCCCCGTGTTCAATTGGATTAAGCGTTCCAGGATCAACATTCAAGTAAGGATCTATCTTAACTACTGAGATATTGAATCCACGGAATTGAAGAATTTTTCCTAAACTAGAAGTAACAACTCCTTTTCCTATTCCGCTCATGACCCCACCTGTAATGAAAACAAACTTACATCGAGTACTCATTATTTAAACCTTTATTATATTTATTAAAAAACCTTTAATTAAATATTTAAATAAATTTATAAATATAAAACACATTTAATAAACTCTTTCTAAATATTAAAAAATTAACTTTTTAATTTTATACTAATAAAACATTCAATGAGATCGTTATAGCGAATGAACTTAATTTCTGAACTTTAATTAGGTTATAAAAAGCCTTTTTGATGAAAAAATGGGCTCCGATGTTATATTAAGTCCCAATCTTCTTAAACCAGCTTCGTCTCCTGGAGGGGGCATATGGGTCGAATGCATTTCGCAACCTTTAAGTTCCTTAAGATTTTCCATCGCAACTTTAGCTGAGGGATTAAAATCAGCGCTAATACTTAAGGCTATAAGGGTTTCTTGAAGATTAAGACTCAATCGTTTGTGGTTGAAAATCTCCGATTTTAAATTACTTATGGATTTTAATATATTAGGGGATAAAAGATGTATATTATCAGGGATTTTTGCTAATACTTTAATTGTATTTAAGATTAAACTGGAAGCGGCATGCATCAAGGGGGAATTATTACCAGTTATTATTGTTCCATTCCTCAATTGTAATGCGGCTCCAGCAAATACACCCTCATTTCCTTTGCCTTTTTTTTGAGCAATTATAGAAGCTTGGCGAGCCTCTTTTACCACTTTTCGATCAAATATAGTTAGATTCAATTCTTTCATCAGCAGTTCCGCTCTCTGCACAGTTTTTTTATCCGCAACACCCATGGCATATTCACAGCTATATCGAAAATATCTCCGGATTAATTCTTGTTTTGCTGCTTGCTGGACTAGATCATCGTCAATTATCGAAAAACCAGCCATATTCAAACCCATATCCGTAGGAGATTTATATACTAATTTATTGCCCATGATCCTTAACATGATTTTCTTAACTACTGGAAAAATTTCCACATCTCTGTTATAATTTATTGCGGTTATATTATAAGCTTCAAGATGGAAGGGGTCCACTTGATTAAAATCCCCAATATCGGCAGTCGCCGATTCATATGCCATATTTATTGGATGCTTTAACGGTAAATTCCAAATGGGGAATGTTTCAAATTTAGCATAACCAGCCTCTATCCCCCTCATGTGCTCATGATATACTTGAGAAAGACATGTTGCCATTTTCCCGCTGCTTGGTCCTGGTGCTGTGACAATGATTATTGGTTTGGAGGTTTCAATAAATTGATTTGCACCGTATCCTTCTTCACTTACTATTAAATCAATATTAGTCGGATAGCCCTTGATCGGATGATGTGTATATACTTTTATGTTATCACATCGTTCAAGTTTATTCATGAATTGTTTTACTACTTGCTGTCCGTTATAACGTGTCACTACAACTGCTATTACCTTGATCCCCCCTTCCCGAAGATCATCGATTAGTTTCAACGCATCAGTGTCATAAGTGATTCCAAAATCCGCACGGATCTTTCTCCTTTCTATATCTCCTGAATATATACAAATAATAACCTCAATTTTATCTTCAAGGCGTTTTAAAAGCTTTATTTTTACATTGGGGTCAAAACCCGGGAGAACTCGTGAAGCATGATAATCATATATTAGTTTACCCCCGAATTCAAGATATAATTTATTTCCAAATTGAGCCGCTCGATCTATGATGCATTTAGATTGCTCTTTTAGATACTTCTCGTTATCAAAACCGATTTTATCAATAGTCATTATAATTCAGTTAATAAATATTACATTATACATTCTAATAAAAATAATAAATATAAAACACATTTAATAAATTCTTTCTAAAGAATAAAAAATCATCAATTTAATTGTCTCTTAACTCTCTTTCTTGATCCAATAAAAAAAGATTGTTTTGAGGAGTATCTCGATTGATAATTTTATATTTTATTTTCCTTTAAATTTTGGCTCTCTTTTTTGCATTAATGCTTTAGTTGACTCTCGAAAATCGTGTGTTTTGAAAGCGGCTTTATATCCGTTGTTTTCTAAATCTAAAGTATTTGAAATTATTTCTCTGAAATAGGCGTGAATAGTTTTTTTCATTAGTTTAATTGATAAGCTGGGTCCTTTTGGGGGGATTAATCTTAATGCTTGTTCTCTTGCGTAAGGCAATAACTCGTCAGGAGGTAAGACTTTATTTACAAAACCGAGTTTTTCTGCCTCCTGAGCAGAAATTTTATCGCCAAAATAAAAAACTTGTTTAGCTTTTTGAAAACCGAGGTAAAATGGGAGTATAAAGCTATTAGCAAATTCGGGTACGACTGCTCTATTGACAAAATAAAATCCTAACCAAGCGTCTTCAGACATGTAAATTAAATCTGCTCCGATTAACGGCATCGTAATTCCAGCGCCTATCGCTAACCCATTTATTGCAGCTATAATCGGTTTTGAAAAATCCCATAATTTCATGCATAGTCTTTTTTGAGCGAGATCCATGAAATCAATTTGTTCTTTAATCTTTTGAGGGATTGAAGTTTGAAATTTAACGTTGTAATATCCACCAGAAGAAAAAGCGTTAGCCTCCTTACAGCCGGTCATTATTAATATTTTTGCGTTTTTATCTCGTTCCATATCATCAAGAACAGTTTCAATTTCTAAAAAAGTAATTTGAGAAAACGCGTTTCGTCTTTTTGGAGTGTTAAAAGTGATCGTGCATATCCCATTTTCTTCTTTTTCGTAAATTATATCATTTAAATCTTCGATATTCATTTCATTCATTCCTCCTTATTTTCCTTTGAATTTTGTCTCTCTCTTTTGTATTAACGCCTTTATAGATTCCCGAAAATCGTGCGTTTTCATGGATATTCTTAGTCCCTCGTTTTCTAAGTCCAGTGTTTTCGAAGCAATATTAATAAAATAATCGTGCATTGTCTTTTTCATTAATTTTATGGACAAACTGGGACCTTTAGGAGGTATTAATCTTAAAGCTTGTTCTCTTGCGTATGGCATTAGATCGTCTGGAAGTAAAACTTTATTCACCAAACCAAGTTTTTCTGCCTCCTGAGCTGATATTTTATCACCAAAATATATGATTTCTTTAGCTTTCTGAAAACCAACGTAAAAAGGAAGCACAAAAGACAAGGAAAATTCAGGAATAACAGCTCTTTTAACGAAATAAAATCCCAACCAAGCGTCTTCAGACATGTAAATTAAATCTGCGCCTGCTAGAGGCATCGTAATTCCTGCACCAACTGCTAATCCGTTAATAGCGGCAATAACGGGCTTAGAAAACTTCCAAAATTTCATGCACAATCTTTTTTGTGCAATGTCCAATAAATCGAGTTCTTTCATTATCTCCGGAGGTATTGATGTCATCATTTTCATGTTAAAATATCCACCAGAGGAGAAAGCTTTTCCCTCCTTACTGCCGCTCAATATTAATACTTTAGCGTTTTTGTCAGCTTCCATATCGGTTAGAGCCGTCTCAATTTCTAAAAATGTAACAAAAGAAAGGGCGTTTCTTCTTTCAGGTCGGTTAAAAGTTATTGTACAAATCCCGTTTTCTTCCTTCTCGTATAATATATCTTCAAAATCGTCTATTTTCATTTTTCTTTTAAGAATATTTTATATTTAAAATTTTAATATAATATTAAATAATATTGGTTTGGTTTTTCACATTAATAATTATTTTGAAAAAAAAAGATTTAAGAATTATAGCATTCGGAATAACTTTCTCAAGGCGTAGCTCATAATATATTGTTGAATTTGCCTCGTGCCGCCTCCCATTTCTTGAATTCTCGAAATTCCCAATAAGTCATGCATCAATGTGTTATCACAAGCACCCGCACCGCCCATTAGATTTACGCAGCCGTAACATACTCGCTCGCTTAATTTAGCACTTTGAGATTTTAACTGCGATGCTGTAATTCCAAGTGCTAAATTAAATTGTTTAGGAAGCGTTCCTAATTGTTCTATTTTTTCGTCAATAATTTGGCAAATATGTAAAGTAGCTAAAGTTAAATTCATTGTCTTCGCCCATAAATCTGCTAATGGAAAACCAACTCCTTGGAATTTCAAAATTTCTTGATTGAATTGCTTTCTCATGTTAGCATAAATAACAGCGTGAGATAAGGCGTTCCAAGCTTCTGAAACATTAAGAATGACAATCCCCATCCGTTCCAAATTCAGGCCTTCAAATAGATGTTCTCTTCCTTGACCCGGTTTGCCTAGGACATATTCTGGAGGAACTTTTAGATTTGTAAAGGTTTCCTTACCAACATGCATGCGTGGCGTCCAAGGAATATTCACTCTTTCAGCCTTCCATCCATCCCACGAAGTATCCACTAAAAATTGGCCCATGGTATTCCCATTATCTTTTTCAGCACACGCATAAACTACTGCCCAGTGTGCTTTTGTACCGTTTGTTTGATATATTTTTTGACCATTTATTATGAAACTGCCATCTTCATCTTCTTCACACGTGGTTAGCATGTGAACGGCATCAGAACCTCTTTCGGGTTCTGTTATGCAAATGCACCCAAATTTTTCTCCAGTGACCAATTCTTTTAAAGCCTTCAAACGAATATCAACATTATCGTGGTGAAGCATTAATGGATTTACTGCTAAAACGCTTGCTCCCATACCCATGGCCATTTGAGGGTCAAAAAAGTCAGTCGCTAGCGTTCTCATGAATTCTGCCGTCATTCCATGAGGTTCAAAATTTAATCCTATATTTTCAAATTTATTAATACGAGTAATTAACCCTTCTTTGCCAACTTCAGGAACCCACTGGTAAAAATCCTCGTTATGCGTGATATTATATTTTTCTTCTAATTTCATGTAAAATTTTTGGGCTTTTTTTAGAAAATTGAAATGTTTTGGCTTTAAAATGCTCATTAAATTATTGTTTAGAAATTTGCATCGATTTTTTAAGCTCATTTTTTCTAAAATTTCGTCATTTATACATTGAACATCAAATTTTTTATTAATCAACAAAAAGCAACTCACAATTTTTTGTTTAAAATTTTTAATTTTTATTTATAATTAGTATTAAATGGAGTTACTAAAATATTTTTATAAAAAAAAATGAGTTTAAAAAAAACTAAGTTTTTAAACCAATATACATGAAACAAGCGTAATGATCGTTTAGAGTATTTGACTGAATTTACAAAGAAAAATAAAGGTAAATTAGTTTATTGATTTGATAAGATAGATATTTAAATGTTCATTTTTTGAAGATTTACTCATTTATTATTGATTAAATCTGCAAATTTTAAGGTAAAATCTTTAATTTGATTCCAATCACGAAGATCATTTCTTTCACCTTTTTTTATTCTCGAATCTTCTTTATTCATGGTTTGTATTATCTTTTTACCAACAAAACCAATTTTTGATTTTTTTGATAGGTCATAAAGCGCTCCAAAAGCATCATTAATATCGGCATCAATTTCCATTTCATTCAAAATTTTCGTTATATAATCATTTTTAGCTTGTTCATTTTTATCTGAATCAGATGCAAGTCCACAGCTCACAAAAACACCTAATATCAAATTCTTATCTTTAAGTTTAGTGATATTATCTTTAAGATAATTTTTAGCTTCTTTTGTCCAAGCACCAATTTTTATTCCCGAACCAATCAATACTCCATCAAAATTGTTCAAATCAGGAAATTGTTCGGAACTAATCTCCTTTAAATTAATAAGATCAGAAGATATATTTTCATTTTTAAGTAGGTCAGAAATTTTTTCTGAAATTTCTTCAGTACTCCCAAATCTACTTCCATATGCGATTAAAACTTTTTTCATTTTTTAAAACCTCAATTCTATAAAAATGATTTTTTAATTATATTCTTTATTTAGATAGATAAATTTTACTCCTTACCACAAATAAATTTTATGTTTTCTTTAAAGTATTCTTTCAACTTCAACAACTTTTCCTGTTATAGGAGATTTTTGAATGTGAACATTCCTCATGCGTAATTGGATGTAAAAAGAATACTTGCTATCATGATCCTCAATTTGAAAAATGCGACCATCTGCTGGACTTGTTATTCCCCCTAAAATATCAGCTGTTCTCTTTAAATCTCTAAAAAAGAATGAAAAAAAAAAGGATTTAAAAAAAATATATAAAAAAAATTTTCAGAGTTATTAGCTTTTGCTTGCTTCGTCTCGAAGTGCTCTTTTTAAAACTTTTCCTACTGCTGTTAAAGGTAAGGCCTCTTTAAATTCCCATAACCGTGGGTTTTCGTATTTCGAGAGTTTTTCTGAAGCATATTTTTTCAAATTGTTTTTAACGGCCTCAGTAGGCTTGATGCCTTCTTTAAGTTGGACGACTGCTTTTACGATTTCACTTCCAGGACGATCAGGATCTTTCAGCCCAATTATTGCAATTAATTCTATATCAGGGTGTTTGGTCATTACATCTTCCACATGAACGCTATAAACCTTATATCCACTTACGATTAGCATGTCTTTAGTTCTATCTACAATAGTGAAATAACCATCTTCATCCATTACACCAACATCACCCGTGTGTAGCCAGCCATCGATAATGGTTTGCGCATTCGCTTCCGGTTTATTATAGTATCCTCTTGTAACATGAGGACCTTTGCAAATAATCTCTCCAGGCTTTCCGAGTTCTACTTGTTCTCCGGTTTCTATATCAACAAGCCGTACCTCTGTATCCTGCATTGGTAAACCGACAGTGCCAATTTTTTTCGTACCGTAAAATGGATTCATCGTCAATACCGGAGATGTTTCGGTCATACCGTAAAGTTCTAATAATTTGCCTTCTGCATTCATTGAGCTTTCAAAATCTCTAATTGCCTCTGCTGGAAAAGGAGCAGCTCCAGAAATATATACTTCAAGATTTTTTAAGACATCCATAGGAATATCTTTTGCTTTTGGGTTGTTTTTTATTGATAAATATAAGGTTGGCACATTCACCATAACGCGAGGTTTTTTTTCGCTCATTTCCTTTATTATATGGTCCGTATCTCTGGGATTTGCGATTAGTATTTGGGCACAGCTGGTATAAACTGTTACCATGCTCATTGCCAGTCCTGCTAAGTGAAATAATGGAAAAGCAGATAAATTTGTTGTTCCCGCATCTTCTTCCTTAGAATCAAGCCAATTTGCTATTTGAACTACATTTGCGATTATGTTTGCGTGAGTTAGCTCTGTGCCTTTAGGCAGTCCAGTTGTTCCACCAGTGTATTGAAGTAAAGCAAGGTCTTTTTCTACATTAATTGATACTTTTTTCAAATCAATTTCTGTTTCTAATACTTCTTTAAAATCAAGTACTTTTTTCCCTGAAAATGGTATAACCTTTCCTTTTGGAATTTTTCCCAATAATTTACCAAGAATTACTATTACTTTAGAAAGTCCCATGTAATCAGAGATATTCGTAGTAATAACGCATTCAAGTTTCGGTACTTTATCCAGGATTTTTATCAATACTTTAGCATAAACAGCGTCCAATGTAACAAAAAATTTTGATTCGCTATCATTTATTTGATAAGCTAATTCTGTAGGACTCAAAAGCGGTGAACATCCCGAAGCCACGCCACCAACTAGTAATGTTGCAAGATGAGCCGCCAAATATTGAGGGCAATTAGGTAAATTGATTGCAACACGATCGCCTTTTTTTAACCCATTTTTTTGTAAAAATGTCGCAAATCTATGAACCATCTCTCGAAGTTCTTTAAATAACATAGCCCTTTCCATGAAAAAACAAGCATTATAATCGGGGTATTTTGCCATTGCATCATCAAATAATTTGCCAAGACTTTCTTTGGGATAATCCAAACTTGGTTTTACATGAGAATCATAAGATTTTAACCAAATTTTTGAATCATATGGAGTTTTTTTAGAAGAAATTTTTATTACCTCTTTTATTTATTTTTTTTTCATTGAATTTTAATTCATTTTTATGAATTTAATAAATGTAATTATATTATATAAAGGTATTTCTAAAATTTTCTAAATATATAAAATGAATTTCTTTAAATTATCGTAATTAATTGATTTTTATCGTCAAAAATGCATGAATTAATAAAAAAAAAAACCATATTAAATTGTTAATATAATATTTTCAAATTTTAAACTAAGCAATTTGAATAAACGATAATTTATTTATAACAAACTTTTTTAGATTTCAACTATAATTTTTATTTCATCGTGAGGCGGATTGGATAAGAGTTCAAAAGCTTTAGGAACATCGTCCAACTTTATTCGCTTGGTAATCATGGGCTCAACATTTACTTTTTCTTGTTCCAATAAACTAATAGCCGTCCTAAAGTGATCTTGATTATAGGCATAAACGCCTCTCATTGTAATATTACCGGTTGTAAGAGCTAAAAAATTTTTCATTTCAAAAGGTAACGTGTGCATGCCAATCATTGTTATGTGTCCGCCTCTTTTAACAAGTTGCAACGATGTCATGATAGTTTCTGGTATCCCTACAGCATCAAACACGTGATCGGGTCCTACTCTATTAGTTAATCGGGTAATTTTATTCCAATTTTTTGGTATCAATACTTTATCAGCGCCCAATTTTAACGCTCTTTTTTGCTTAGATTCTACGGGTTCGATTACAAATATATTTTTTGCACCTGCTGCCTTCAATACTTGAATAGTCATTAACCCAATAGTACCTGCCCCGAAGACAGCGGCATTGTCGCCAATTTTAAGTCCTGACTCTTGAACCGCATAAACAGCAACCGCCAATGGTTCTACTGTGGCACCCGTTTCAAATGAAATTGATTCGGGTAAGAGATGTAGTCTTTCTGCCTTCACATTAATAAATTCTGCCATTGCCCCATTTTGAGTTGTTCCCAAGGCATTATTACTTAATTTACACATGTTTTCTTGGTGATGTAAGCACCAATAACAATCGAAACACGGAACATTAGGATTTACAGTAACTCGGTTTCCGATTTTCCATTTTTTTACCTTTTCTCCGACTTCAACAATTTCTCCGGTAAATTCGTGTCCGATAATTATTCCTGGCAAGTACAAGCCACCAGTTTTAAAACTTTCAACCCCGGAACCACATATCCCGCAATATTTAACCTTAATTAAAACCTCATCAGGTTTAATGGTAGGTTTGGGTAAGTTGTCCCTTATTTCGATTTTTCCAACTTTCACATAAAAGGCACATTTCATTATTTTATCACATTTTTAAATCGATTTAATTGAATTATTATTAAAAAAATAAAAGAAAAAATTTGTAAAATTTTATAAAATTCCCATGCTACCCAATAATTTGGTTGCGTCAGGAATTTCCCATCTTATCTTGACATCAATGACCGCTGGTTTATTCGAATTTTTTGCTCGCTCAAGTGCAGGTTTGATTTCGTTAGGCTCAGTTACAACTTCACCGTAACAGCCGAATGCTTCAGCGCATTTAGCAAAATCAAATTCTGGAAGGTCTACATCAATATATCGCTTTTTCATGAAGAGTTTCTGCCCCGATTTGATCATGCCCCACGCGTTATTATTTCCAATTACATAGATCAGATTTTTTAAGCCTAATCTTACAGCAGTTTCAAGATCTTGGATGTTAATCATGAAGGCTCCATCACCAGATATCGCAATCACTTGTTTATCTGGTTTCGCTAGTTTTGCACCAATTCCATATGGTACGGCTGTCCCTAAGTGTCCCATACCGATTGCTTGAAGAGTTGATAGAGGAGGGCGTGGTTTATAAAAATCTATTTGCTCCACTACATATGCTGCGATATCACCACCATCAACGATTAATATGGCATCTTCGTCCATAAATTCAAAAACTTCCTTAATCATTCTTTTTGGAGCAATTGGCACGCTATCTTTCGAAGCTTTTTTATTCGAGGTTTCGATGGACTTTTTCCGCAATTGAATAAGAGTATCTAACCAATCTCTTTTTTCAATTTTATTAATTTTTTTGACTTCTTCAAGCATTTGCTTTAAGAATATCTTGATATCACTTACAATTCCGATAGTTATCGGTTTATTACGTCCTATAATGGCCGGATCAATATCAACTTGAATCATTTTTTGGGAATTTTTCCAAAATGGTTCCTCACCGTGTCCTAACGTGTAAGAAAACTTGCATCCAAGATTTAAAATAACATCAGCTTCACCAGCAGCCTTCATTCCGGCTCCTGCTATTGTTGCTCCAAGAAGGCAATTTGATTCGTTAGTTAGGGTTCCAATGCCCATTACAGTGGTAATCACGGGAATCTGTATATATTCAGCAAATTCTCGCAACTCGTTCCATGCTTCCGACCGCATCACTCCGCCACCCGATAAAATTATTGGCTTTTCAGCGTTTAATAAAAGATCTAAAGATTTCTTTATTGATTCTTTATCAATCGCCGGTTTTCCAAAAGCCCGGTATCTATCTGGAGTTACTATAGGCAATTTATCTTCTTCTATTTCAGCTAAAAAAGCATCTTCGTAAATTTCCAATAATACAGGTCTGGGACGACCACCTACAGCTTCTCGAAATATTTTTTGAACTGCATTTGGAATCATTTCAATATTACGAACGCTTTTTTGATATTTCGTAATAGGTTTAAACATTGTTATTTGGTCAAGATTGCCTTGAAGCGTAAAACTATCGTCAAATTTACTATTTACTTGAGGCACAATAGCAATAACGGGGATATTATCGCTCCATGCCGTTCCAACGCCAGGAACGAGATGCAAAGCTCCTGGTCCGACCGTTCCAAAACATATACCTGGTTTATTTGTAACTCTCGCCCAAGCATCGGCTGCGTGAGCTGCTGCTTGTTCGTGCCTGAATAATACGGTTTCTATACCTTTTTCTTTACCCCATTTATATATTGCATCGTACATGTTCAAGAATTGTCCACCAGGAATGCCAAATAAATAGCGAACGCCTTCTGCTTGGAGACATTTAATAAGTACATCTCCGCCATTAATCATTTTTTTTTCATTTTCCACATTTTTCACCTTTTTAAAAAATTATACTACTTGATATTAAGTTCTTTTTTTTTATTTAAATAATTTTCATTGATAGAAATTTTTCACTCAAAAAAGAAATATTATAAAGAAATTAATAGTGAATTGAACTACCATGGCCTAAAGGCTATGGATTCCTAATTCATTGACCGTTGCCTTAACTGAATAAGGTCTTACACGATCTCCAAAGGCGTGAATTCCCATCGTTCCAATGGTATTATCATCATTACTAATGATCGTGATATTATTTTCTTTTAAT
>JAUWRB010000003.1 GCA_030610785.1 Promethearchaeota archaeon
AAAATCAAATACACTAATCTCATAAGAAGCAGAAAAATCACTAAATTTAGCTCTACCTTTAATAATAATATCTTTTCCTATGAGTTCAGTAGATTTTTCTTCTAAGAATTTTTCAAAATCAGGTGTTTCTTTTAATTGTGAAATGATATCCGTTTTTTCTCCAATAAATTTTTCTGCAATATCTCCAAAAAAAGTTGTTCTGATTGTTCCACTTTCATCATCGATTATAAGATTGAAAATCATTCGATTTTGAGAGTCAACTTTCTCATTACAAGTACAATTATCAACTTTTTTGGAACAAATAGGGCAGGCCGCATATATTATAATATTTTTTATTCCTGTAGCAACAAATCCTTTAATTTCTACAACGCTGGACGAATTAATAGAACTTATTTTAGAATAAGTTCCTTTAAAATTGGATTCTCTATCTTTCTTTATTGGTTTTATTTCTTTAATGTCTTTTATTTTTAAATCTATAATTTCAATAATAGAATCATTTATAAGAGAAATTTCTTTTCGACCTGAAAAGTTATTATGTTTAACTAAAACATTTTTTAATGATACCCCCATTCCCATTTCTAAAATCTCTGAAAATTCATCTGCTTTATCCCCCCAAATAGTTACTCTAATACCATCTGAATCATCACTTAGAATAAATCCTAATAATGAGATATCTTCTCCTGACTTTAATGAAATGTTCTTTAAATTATCAATTGAAGATATAACTCCTTGAAACGAGACTAAATCTTTTTCATTTTGAAGATCTTTAATTTTGTCAATTAAATTCTCTTCGATTTTAATCTTTTTATCTTGTTTTGTTATAGAAGTATAATTATTCGCATGTAAATCAATTATTTTAGAATCGAGATAATTTAATCTCGGATTTAGGTTAGTAATAGACACATAATCATTTATTCTAACATCTTTTATTTTTTCAGTATCTTCATTCCAAAAAGTTATTCTTATAGTTGATGCTGAAGAATCCATCAAAAATAAAGAACTTATCCTCCCTTTTTCATCATTTTTTTTTGTAAATTCTTTAATTGGAAAATGCTGCAGTATTTTACCTTCAATAGATATAGATTTCATATTTAAATTTATATTTCTTATTGTAACTATTTTGCTTTTTATTTTTTCATATTTTTTATAATCTACATCTTCAGGCGCTAAAATAATTTTTGAATTCCTTCCAATATGAATTTCGATATCTCCTAACCTTCCTTTTTTAGCATATCCATTTATAATTTTTATTAATTCATTTAAATTAAAAATAGGATTTTCAAAAATTTTAATATGGTCGTCCCACAATACTATTCTTATATCACCAGTTTTGTCGTTTAATAAAAAAGATCCAACATTTCCTGAACCCCCCTCCTTCCTGTTAAAATTGTGCACCTTATAAATTTCCTTAATTCTACCAGTTAAAGTAATATTTTTCATATTTTGAGTAATATCATTAACATTAATTTCAATCTCTTTCAATAATTCTTTACTCCCCTCTTTCACATCCACACCTAACTCTTTTGCTATAATAAATAAGGCACCTTCGTCAGATATTAACCCTTTTAATTCTTCTTTTTTTTCTTCGACTAAATTTTGAATTTCCTTTCTTGTTAATCCTGTATCTTCAATAATTTTATTAACATAAAGATCAATTTTCATAATTATCACTATTAAAATATTTTTAATTAACTTTTAAGACTTATTTTAGAAACTATTACTTAAAAATAAATTTATTTAATTATTAATTAAATTGAATGCTTTTAAAAATAAAGAGTATTCAATATTGGTAATTTTTTAAGTTAAAATCTTCATATATTATTAAAGAGATTAAAAATTTTATTCAGAAAAAGATGTCTAATTTTAAAATTATTCCAGTAATCGATATATTAAATTCTGAAGCCGTTCACGCAATTAAAGGAGAAAGGAAGAAATATAAACCATTAAATTCTCCTTTAATTAATACTTCTAATCCTATAGAACTTATTCAATTTCTTAATAAGGAATTAGATTTTGATGAGTTTTATATAGCAGATTTGGATTCAATTATTAATAGAAATCCAAATATTCAGATATTATCAGAAATTTTAAAGATACCTCTAATTAAGATAATGTTAGATCCTGGAATTGAAAATACTACTGATATTAATATGTATTCTGAATTTAAGTTAAATAAGATTATTTTAGGACTAGAAACTATTAATGAAATCGAAGTTATTAAGAATAGTTTAAAAATTTTGGGAGCAGAGAGAGTAATAGTTAGCATTGATATGTACAAGGGAAAGATTATATCAAAAATAAAAAAATGGCAATATAAAAAACCAGCAAAAATTATTACCGAATTAGAAAATTTAGGTATAAAAGAATTAATCCTTTTGGATTTGTTTAGGGTTGGACAAAAAATAGGGGGAATTCCTCCTTTATATCTTAAAATTCGTGAAATATTTAATGGTGATATTTTAGTGGGAGGTGGTATAAAAGATTTAACAGATATAACATTATATAAAGAAAAGAGGTTCTCTGGAATATTGATTGCTACAGCGCTTTATGATGGAACATTAAATCTTGAAAAATTAATAAATAATCATTAATCAATAAAAATTACACCTGTACTTGAAACATTTAAAGATTTTTTACAAACCGGACAAGACTTTTTCATTCTAACCCAATCTATTAGATGTTCCTTATGTGCTTTTATTTCGCACAAAGGACACCCTGAAACTTCGTCAAAAATTTCGATACTTTTTCCGCATACTGCACATTTTGTTTTTGATTCTGTATATACTCTAATTAAATTTTTTTTTAAATCCAATATTACTTTTTCTGTATTCTCAGCAGTTGGATTTATTTGCTTTAATTCAGTTCTTGAATCAACACAAAAAATTGTCCCTTCAGTATCATCTTTTTTATTTCCAATCCAAACAATATTACCTCTAAAAAAGCTAGATCCTTGTTTTTCTACTGATAAATCTAAATTTCGATCTTCCATGACATAGGTCTGAATTACTTTAGTATAATCTAAATCCATATTTGATGTTAATTTATTAATCACTTCGATTGGTTCTTTAAATACCTCGTTAGTTATCTCTAATTTTGTAATTTCTTTTGGTGACATGATAATAACTTTTTTTTTTAATATGTAATAATATAATATGTAATAATATTATATATTTATTTAAATAAAAAAACATTAATAACACTCATCTTATTGTTAATTACTATCGATCTTTTATTCTTTTTAGACATATATTAACTAACTAAGAAATGTATCAATAAAAATGATTTTTAAAAATAATTAATTAATAGTAATAAGATGACTCCTAAAAAAATCGACTTATTAATAAGTCCTAAAAACATAGAAGAAGCTAAAACAATTATTAAAGTTGGTGGAGTTAAATACATCGACTGCAAAAACCCTAAAGAAGGATCTCTTGGCGCAAATTTCCCTTGGATTATTAGAAAAATGAAACAACTCATTCCTCTTAATAGTTCTCAATTTTTAAGCGCAACTATTGGCGATTTTCCAAATCTTCCTGGATCGGCATCTTTAGCGGCTTTAGGAGCAGCAGTTTCAGGCGCGGATATTATAAAAGTGGGACTAAAAGGCCCTAAAAATGAAGAACAAGGAATTGAGTTAATGAAAAAAGTTGTAAAGGCAGTAAAAGATTATAATAAAAAAATCTTGATTGTAGTAGCAGGATATGCCGATCGTGAACGAATGGAAACATCACCCGATTTTTTATCAATACCTACAATAGCAGCGGAATCAGGATCCGATATTGCGATGCTTGACACATTTATTAAGGATGGAAAAAATTTATTTGATTTTTTAAAAGTAAGTCAATTAATCGCATTTAGAGATAAAGCTAAAGAATTAAACCTTAAAGTCGCCTTAGCAGGAAATATAATGAAAAAATCGCTTCCTAAAATTAAAAAAATTTCACCTGATTTAATTGGAGTTAGAAGCGTTGTTTGTGATGGTTATGATAGAAATAATGGAATGATTAAGGCCGATCTTATTGAAGAATTAAAAGCAGAATTATATAAGTAAGTAGAGAGATGACGAACGCTCAAGAGAATAATCCAAATATCAAAATAAAAATTGTTAAAGATGAAAATTTATTTGATTTAAATTTATGTGCTAAAGATTTTATAGATCTAATAGATAATTTTGAAAAAAAATTTTATAATAAGAAATTTTTCGTTTTAACCGCTTACTATAACAAGGTTTTGGCCGGAATTTTGGTCGCTGAAGATAAAAGTCAAAAGGTCGATTCATTAGAAAAAATTCTTCCTACAATGTGTTTACAACTATTATTCGTGAATTCTAATTTTAGAAGTAGGACTCTTGGAAAAAAATTATTAAAAGCGTTCTTAAATATTCAAAAAGAAAAGGGGGTAGCCATTATTTACATAAAATTACCACAAAAATACAAAAAAGGCATTATTTTTTTCCAAAAAAATAATTTTCATCAAGTAGGGATGGTTAGAAATAAAATTATTTTAGAACGATATTTGTGGAACGATTATGGCATAAGAGATTGCCAATTAATAGGAAATAATTTTAATAACATGTTTGGTTAGACTGATACTTAAAATTGATAAACGATTATCTTTTGGATTTTTTCGAACTCTTTTCTGATAATGGAGCTTACCGTCCTCTAAGTTAAAGGTTGTGTCAAAAAATTATCTTAGCCCGAGGAAATGTCGTCCTACTTCGATATACTGTCTCTTATCCCATATGTTAATGCTCGCAAAACATTTTAACCCGAAATCTAGTAGATGTTTAATATAGCGGGCGCCATTCCAAAAGATTTTGAATAATAAAAATTTTATTTTACAAACAACTTAACATGTAATCCAGTATTCAAAAGTTGTAATCCAGTATTCAAAAGTTATTATCGTTAATTTTCTTGTTTTTTCTTTAAAGCATAAAGAAGGATCTTAAATTAATATCTATTATTTGAAATTAATAATTAACGTAATATCACAATATGAAAAATGATTATTTATAATCACTATATATCAAATCTATTCACGTAATATATTATAATAATAATTAATAAAAGGAAATTAATTTAACAAATATCATTTTTAAAAATGGTACATAAAATGAATAATGGTATACAAATAATTAAATACATGGATTATAATAAAAGCGATTTTAGAAATCCTATTGCTTTTATTGGCTGTCCTGGAATTGCCGATGTCGGAAAATTTGCGTTAGATTCATTAATAGGTCAACTTAATGCTAAAAATTTTATGGATATTATTTTTGACGATTATCCTGCAGGAGCTATAGTTGATAATAGTATATTATCTGCTCCTAAAGCTGAAATTTTATTTTGGAAAGATCCTAGTAAATTACGGGATATCTTATTAATAACGGCTGATTCTCAAAGTTTAACTCCGAAAGGGATTTATAAAATATCTAATTTTCTTACTGAAATATTGTATCAATGTGGGGTAAAATTGATTATTGCTGTAGGGGCTTATCCTGTAAGTAATCGAAAAATCAATAATAGACTTCCAAAAATATATATCAGCTCTACAAATGGGGAACTATTAGATAATTTTTTAATAAAAAATAGATGCGAAAAAATTCAAAAAGGTGTAATTATTGGCGCTAATGGTTTGATTCCTACTTTAGCTAAAGCTCGATTTGATATTGAGGGCTTAGTCTTTCTTGCTGAAACTGATAATATGGCAATTGTAAATGATGATATCACGGATTTAAGGGCATCTATCACGCTTTTAGAAATGCTTAAAAAATCGTTTACATTACCTATAAAAAAAAAATATTCCCTAGAAAATATTGATAATATCACTAAGAATCTCCAAATTAAAAGAGACCAATTAGAAAAAGATCTTGACGCCTTTAAACTGGTTGAGACTGATGATAAGCGTAAATCATTATATATTTAAAATTTAAAAATTTTTAATTCTATTCTTTTTTTGAGCAAAAAATATTTTAATTATGTTTAATTTTAAAATAATATGAATTATATCTGCGCTAGGAATAACTGTGGGAAAGAAGTAAGCAAAAAAGAATTGAATGCCCTACCAGGAATAAAGTGTAGTCATTGTGGGTTTCGTATTCTTTATAAGAAGCGCCCAGATATTATTAAACGCATCAAAGTGCTGTAAAAAAACTTTTTTTAAATCCTTACAATATCTTGTTTTTCAAGTTAAATAAATAAAAT
This sequence comes from Promethearchaeota archaeon, assembly GCA_030610785.1. Classification (GTDB taxonomy): domain Archaea; phylum Asgardarchaeota; class Lokiarchaeia; order Sigyniarchaeales; family SOKP01; genus JAUWRB01. The sequence goes on from JAUWRB010000003.1 coordinate 6,204, forward strand.
TTCATGTAATAGTTAAATTGAATTACCTATTAAAGATTTATTTCAAATCTTAATGAATTCATAATTTCTTTATATCGATTACGTATAGTAGCTTCAGTAACACCTGCCGCAATGGAAATTTCTTTCTGGGTTCTACGTTCACCTTCCTGTATGGCAGCAACATATAATGCCGCACCAGCAAGCCCCGTAGGTGCTTTTCCTACTGTTATTCGATATTTTTTCGCTAAATTTAAAATTAAAGCTGCCCGATTTTGAGTCCTTCCAGAAAGCTTTAACTCCGCACAAAATCTCGGAACGAAATTTATCGGAGAAGAGACTTCTATGTTTATTTTAAGTTCTCTTAGAATCAAACGATAACATCGAGCAATTTTTTTTTTATCCACGGAAGCAAATTCAATAAAATCATCTATAGTTTTTGGAATATTGTTAATTCTACAAGATAAATATACGGAAGCGATCAACATTGCTTCAATGGATCTCCCCCTAATAAGATTTTTATGTGCCATTTTTCTATATATATAAGCTGCGGATTCTTTTAGTTCTTTAGATAAATTTAATTGAGAAGAAAATCTATCTAATTCGTTCATTGCGTATGCTAAATTTCGATCTATTGATCTATTTGTTCTGGTTCTAACATTCCATTTCTTTAAACGATATACTTCCGCTTTCATTTTTGGACTAATTTGTTTTCCATAAGCGTCTTTATTTCTCCATCCTATCATCGTGCTTAATCCTTTATCGTGCAATGTAAGAGTTGTAGGAGCCCCTACTCTAACTTTTTTTCTTGCTTCTTCTGATGAAAAGGCACGCCATTCAGGTCCAGAATCTATAACTCTTTGCTTTAAAACCAATCCACATTCATTGCAAATAATTTCTCCACGAGATTCATCTAAAATTAAATTTTCATTGTTACATTCTGGACATAAATTCAAGTTTTTCTGATTATTTGAATGATTCAAATATGTTTAACACTTTAAAAATTCAATTCTTTAATTTCTATAATTTAATTCGTAAATTTAAATATTTGCGTTTTATAGATTTATCAGTTAATAAAAAAAATATTTTTCTTTTTTGGATTTGCGAAAAAATCTAAAAATTTTAATAAACTTTTTCTTTCAATTAATATGATGCGACATTTTTATAAAGCTCACGGAAAACATTGTTATCTCCGTTCTTTTCAAACAAAATGCCCAAGATGTGGAACAGCTGTTTTATATTGGGAATGTACTCACGGGTGTAAAATTTTTTTTGAATATCCCCCTTATGGAAAGCTAATAAAACATATTTGTCGGCAATATATAGAAAAAAATAGAAAAAATAAGTATCCAATTCTAATAAAAAAACCGAGAAGCTTATTGGAAGAGGCTTCACCAAGTTGTCCTGTGTGCGGAAAATTGTTTAAAAATGAAACGAATTTAAAAGAGCATTTAAAGGCTTCAAGGCAGAACGATTACAGACACATTTTGTTTAATGATAAAAAAATTAAAATTGAAACTCAATATAAACCAAAATTTGGAGGAATTAATATAAAGAAAAGAAAAAATAACAATGAATCGATAAATTTTTAATAATTTAGTATATAATTATTTTATAATAAATTTTAATATCATTTAATTATACTATTAAAAATAGAGAATTTACAAAGTAGGGGAAATAATAGAATGCCAATAGATCCCGAAACAGCAGTTAATAATTTAATACAAAAAGAACCCAGTATTATAGCAGTTGCTGTACTAAAAGGCAAAAATCTCGTCTATACAACCGATAATTGGGATATCAGTGGTGATCTCGGGAGAGTAATATCTAGCTGGAATTCAATGAATGCCCAATTTGTCATGATCTCGGGAGTGAAATATTCTATGTTGCAATGTACTTTTGAAAGATTAACCGCTACTTCGATCCGCGGAGAGGGACATATTGTTGGAGCAAAAGACGATGAACATACAATCCTTGGGTATATTGAACCTGATGGGGATATGAGATCTGCTTATCCCGAGGCAGCGAGAGCTTTAGCAACATTGAGTTCCAAATCGGCTTATATTGCGGAAAATGCACAACTAGGGACTCAAACAGCTCAAATAGGTGGAGATAGTTCGGCAATTGGAGCAGGTGCTGGTGTAAGCGTAGACCCTCAACTAAAAAGTGAAATTCAAGCATTTTTAAATTGGATTAAAGATGGTGAGGGTTTATCAGGTTATATTAAATATTATCTTCAACAAAATAATACACAAATAATTTCAGAACTCTCAAAAATTTATGCTGAGCTAAGACAAATCTTCAATGTCTAAAATTATTAATATTTAGAAAGACGATTGATATCAAAAAAACATTGAAAGTTTGGTTACTTCTATATTTTTATTATAAATTGAAAGTTAAAAATTTTTTATAAAAAAAATCTAAAACAATTTATTACGAATTTAGAATTTCTTTTAAGATATTAAATATCTGGTTTAATTAAATTCCACTTAATAATAAATTCTTTATATGTCTTTTACAATAAATTTATAATTTCTTTAAAATTATTGAAAAACATGGATATAAATGTAGGAGTAATTGCTGCAAGTGGATATGCTGGCGGAGAGACTGTTAGAATATTAAGTTTTCATCCTCGGGTTAATTTAAATTATATTACATCTCGAAAATTAATTGCAAAATATTTTCATTTTGTTTATCCAAATCTTAGAAATATTTCTAACCTTAAATTTGAAGAATATAGCGTGGAAGAGGCAAAAAAAAAGTGTGATATTGTTTTTTTAGCTGTCCCTCACGGAATATCACAGAAAATGGTTCCTGAGTTATTAGAAGTCGGTTTGAAAGTTATAGATCTTAGCGCTGATTTTAGGATAAAAAATGAAAGAATTTATCAGAAATATTATAAAAAGAAGCATGTTATTCCAGAATTATTAAAAACAGCAGTTTATGGATTACCTGAATTGCATCGCAATGAAATTAAGAGTACAAATTTAGTAGCAGTCGCAGGTTGTCAGGCTTCAAGTGCAATTTATGGATTATATCCATTGATCAAAGAAGGTTTAATTCAAGTTTCTAATATAATCGTTGATTCTAAGACAGGTTCATCTGGAGCCGGAACTATCTTTAACGAATCTTCCCACCATCCTATTAGAGCCAATAGTATTCGTCCATATAAAATGACGGAACATCGTCATACAGCAGAAATCGAACAGGAGTTTTCTTTAATTTTAAAATCTATTGGTCAAGAAAATAAAGAAGTGAAAGTAGGGTTTTCCGCTCATGCTGTTAATTTAGTAAGAGGGATTTTATCCACATCTCATGTTTTTTTTGATGAATCAATGGAAATAAATGAAAGAATTTTATTTAAAGCATATAGAACAGCATATAAAAATGAACCATTTATGCGTTTAATTATTCAAAAAACAGGGATATTTAGATTACCAGATCCAAAAATAATTATTGGTACAAATTATTGTGATGTGGGGTTTAAATTAGATAATCATATGAACCGAATTGTTGTTTTGTGTGCTCTTGATAATCTAATAAAAGGAACCGCCGGTAATGCAGTACAATGCATGAATATAATGTGTGATTTTCCTGAAACAACTGGACTTGAATTTCCCGGTTATTTTCCCTCGTAATTCAAATAAACAAGTTATTAAGTTAATAATCTCTGGTAAGAAGAGTTTTAAATCTAAAATGAAGAAAAAAGTATAAGCAAAATAGTAATAAAAATAGGAATTAAACAAATTAAACATAGACAGCTGTAGAAAGACCGCGCCCATTTAATGTAATTGTTTGGGTCTAATATTATATGACAATTTGGGCAATTTTTTTGTTTTATATCAGTGATTTTAATCCCACAATTATAACACTTCAAAGAATTAAAATTGGTTTTTTTTTTAATTGATTTTATTTTTGACATGATTTAAAACCCTAAGATAAGATATTAGATAGATTTAAAAAATTACCATGACCTTTATTTCATATAATATTTAAATAAAAAAAGTATTATAAGCATTGTTAAAAATAAGGTGTAATTTTAAAAATGTCTGGATATATCGGTAAAAAAATCAGATTAGAAAGAATTATTAATAGAGAGACAAAAAAGACGATTATAGTTCCCATGGATCACGGATTGACTGTAGGACCTATCAAAGGTATAGAAAAAGATTTAGGAGAAATGGTAAATAAAATAGCCTTAGGAGGTGCCAATGCGGTTTTAGGACATATCGGAATCCCTTTATACGCTCATAGAGGCTATGGACCAGATATTGGCTTAATTTTACATTTGTCAGGCTCAACTTCTATAAGCCCCGAATCAAATTATAAAGTTTTGGTCAATAATGTTTTAGAGGCGGTTAAATTAGGTGCTGATGGAGTATCACTTCATATAAACATCGGAACAAAATCAGACCCAGAAATGTTAGAGACGCTAGGAACTGTTTCAAGAGAATGTAGAGAATTGGGGATGCCGCTTCTTGCCATGATGTATCCAAGAGGGGAAAATATAGAAGATGAGTATGATGTCGAAGTTGTAAAAATAGCTGCCAGGGTAGCGGCGGAACTAGGTGCTGATATCGTGAAAACAAACTGGACAGGCGATCCTGATTCTTTTAAAGAAGTTGTTGATGGGTGTATGGCACCTGTAATTATTGCTGGAGGAGAAAAAGCAGGAATAAAAGAGATTTTAGAAATTACAAAACAATCAATAGAAGTTGGAAGTGCTGGCGTTGCATTTGGGAGAAATGTCTTCCAAGCACAAGATCCAACAAAACTTGTAAGAGCTTTATATTTAATTGTTAATAAAAAATATGATGTGAATGAAGCTATAAAAGAAGTAAAGCTATTATGAGAATTAAGATTATATACAATAAAATCCTTAAAAAATGAAGCTTTTAGCAGAAAAATGTAAAGATTTTGATGATTTTTCTATTTATATAACTCTCTTTAAATTATATAAAAGCTATCTCTTATTGATTTCAGACCAAAAGGAAATGGGCCTTGGAAATGTCTCTTTAGGGAATCCCCCTATAATTAACGGATTGAAATCGTTGTCAGCGTCTTATAAATTATTTGGTATTAATAAGAAATTATTAAGTACAATTATCGTTGAAAGAGCCTCATATCTTCTTAAAGCACCTGTATTACTTCTATTATTTATAAAAATGAAAAAAAAAGAAGAAGATATCGTAAAATTTATAGTAACTTTTTTAAACGATATTTTAACAAAATTAGAAAATAATTAATGATTTTAGGAAATGATTTTAGGAAATCATCAAGATTATAAAAATGCAGAGAGTGGGAATTTCGAATATTCGAATATTCGAATAATTTTTCGAACCCACGAAGAACTAATCACCGGATATCTTATTCATTTAAGGATCTTGAGTCCGGCACCGGTAATCGTGCGTTTCTCACGCAAGTATATGTTTACTAACACATTGACCAGGCTTGGTTATCTCTGCAGGGGATACAATTATAGTTATTAATTTAAAAACATCATTACGATAAACATTACTCCCATCATTCCAAAAAGGAATATCATTTGTATTCTACTTCTTTTTTTTTGCTTTTTTTCTTTTCCGAGATATTGATCTCGACATGTTTGACTACAAAATTTTTTTTCTGCGGACATGGCTTTTCCACATATAGGACAATGTAAATGCGGACCCCATTTCTTTTTTATTTGGTCTTTCCATGAAGATTGAGACATTTTTTATTTCGTTATTAATTTTTATAAGCTATTTTTAATAAGACGATTGAATATAAAAAATTAAAATAATTTATATTTCCTCCTATTTTTAATGAAGTATAAAATATATTTTAAGTAGTGATTTAGGATGATTTTAGCAGAAAAAAAATATAATTTTAGGAAAATTGAAAAAGGTTATGCTAATCGAACGTTATATATAAATTTATCAAAAAATGAAATCGTTATTAAGCAAGTCACAAAAGAGATGAAAAATATATTCATAGGGGGTAAGGGTTTTGATCTATGGTTGATGTGGAATAGCTTGCCAAAGGATAAAATTATAAGGTGGGACGACCCAGAAAACGAGATATGCATTGCAAATGGTCCGCTAGGGGCTAGTACCTATTATCCTGGTGCGGGTAAATCAATAGTTACAACGATTTCGCCCTTAACTGGAATTGTTATAGATAGTAATGTAGGTGGTTATTTTGGTTCTTACCTAAAAATGTCCGGCTTCGATGCCATTGAAATTCAAGGTAAAGCAGAAAAAGAAGTTATTATATTCATTAATGGAGAAGATCACCTAATCCGTATTGAGGAAATTGAAGATTTGGAAAGGATTTCAGAATATTCGCATCTAAAGACTCAAAAATTGACTAAAAATTTTGCTAAAGATTCAAGCGAAAAAGAAAAGCAAAAAGTATCCGTTGTTAGTACTGGTCCTGCATCAAAACATTCAAAATGGGGGATGCTTAATTTTTCGTGGTATAATCGAAAAAGAAAGTGGGCATCATATAAACAAGCGGGTCGCGGTGGCATAGGGACTGTATTTGCTAACAAAAAAATCGAGGCTCTTATTTGTCGCTCTCCACAATATGAGGCAAAAATGAATAATCCCGCTGATATTGACACCTTACTTAAAATAGGAAAAAAACACAAAAAAGAGATTATTGAACTCGATCCGACTCATAATCAAATGCGTTATGTTGGAACTGGATATCTACCAGATATAATGAACGCCACAGACTTGCTTCCTACTGAAAACTTTCGTTTTGGACATCACCCCGAAATAGCGGATAAAGAAATACCATACAAACGGCAAGTTTGGCACGACCTTATCGAAAAACCGGGCACTGGCGCCGATGGTTGTTGGTTTGGTTGTACGATTAGCTGTTCACATCATGTCAAGGATTATAAAGTTAAAACAGGCCCATTTAAAGGGCAAAAAGTAATTATAGATGGTCCAGAATACGAAACTATTGCTGGATGTGGCTCAAATTGGGGCGTGTGGGATCCATATTGGGTTCTCGAAGCAAACTTTTATTGTGATACTTATGGACTTGATACGATTTCAGTGGGAACGGGGATCGCTTTTGTAATGGAGTGTTACGAAGAAGGAATTGTAAATAAGGAAATAACTGGAGGGTTAGAACTAAATTTTGGAAATGCAGAAGCTGCTTTAGAATTAATTCATCAAATAGCAAGGGGAGAAGGATTTGGAAAAATAGTGGGTCAAGGCATCAAAGAAATGAAAAAATATTTTGCTGAAAATTATGGCGGTGAATCACAATTTCTTCAAGATATTGGTATGGAGCATAAGGGATTGGAATTTTCAGAATATGTTACAAAAGAATCGTTAACACAACAAGGCGGATATGGTTTTACAAATAAAGGTCCTCAACACGATGAGGCTTGGCTCATATTTGAAGATGTTGTCAGAGGATCTATTCCATCCTTCGAAGATAAGGCAGCAGCACTCACATGGTTCCCTTATTTCCGTACATGGTTTTCTCTACAAGGTTTGTGTAAGCTCCCCTGGAATGATGTCGTGTCGGAGAAGAACTACGAGCTTCCAATAAAGGATCCCGAGACGGGAGAGCTCGTTCAAGCAAAAATTCTTTATCATGTTGAATGGTACGCAAAATATTTTACGGCCATGACAGGAAAACATTCAACTATAGATGATTTGATCAAGGATTCTGAAAGGGTATATAACTTCCAACGTATCTTTAATATCCGACAAGGTAAAGGGTTACGGGAACACGATTCTAATCTACCTTTTAGAGCCATGGGGCCTGTTACAAAATTAGAATACAAGAGTAGACAAGAAAGATATGACAACCAACTTAAAGATATATTAGGCGTAGATCCCACCGGAAAATCCACTAAAGAAAAAATAAAAATCTTAAGAAGATATAGAGAAGATCAATACACCACGCTCCAAGATGCTGTATATAAAAAACGAGGTTGGACTCAAGGCGGCTGTCCTACTATTGAGCTCATAAGGGAACTCGGAATAGATTATGAAGATGTAATCAATATAATTACGCCTCATCAAGAATTTACTTAGTTCGAAATGATAGTACCAATAATATCTCTTTCTCCGTTCCAAATTTTTTTAAATTCGGATAAATTTTTCCAGATGTTATGAATGCTTTAATCTTACTTCTTTTTAATATTTGTAAAGAAACAGCGTCGAACATGCGATATTCCCCGGCGGCAGCTTGATTATCTCCTGAAAGATTTAAAAATAATTCTTGTAATTCTTTATAAGTTAATTTTTTAAATAATTTCGCGTCCTCAAATTTCCTTGGATCTTTATCGTAAATACCGTCAACATCTGTAAGAATAATTAAATCTTTCGCATTAATATATTCCGCTACTTCAATAGTTACAGATGTTGTTGATTGTCCGGGTTGCAAGCCCCCCATTACAATAATTTTTTTGAAAAGTTGGGCGATGGATAATTCTTCAATTGATTTTGGAACTTGAGGATATGCGAAATTGCCTAAACTTGCAATTATTAATTTAGAATTAATCCGAGAGATCTCAATTCCAAAAGCATCACATAACGCTTCATTTCCACCAATTGCCCTTACATAATCGATGTATTTCCTAGCCAGCACACCTCCTCCACATACAATAACAAAAGTATCAAAATTAATCTTTTCCTTTATAATATTACAAAATTCAGCTATTTTTTTGTAATTTATCTCTATATTTCTAGTAAATAATAAGGAGCCACCGATTTTTATTACTATATTCTTTCCCATCATAGATTATATATAATTTTTATTTTTAATTATATTATCGTTGATTAGATAAATTAAGCTTTACAAAATTTATGAGTATAAACAAAAAAAAAATAACAGTTGAAGTGCCTCATAGAATATCTGGATTTTTTGAAATTGTGGATAAAATTAATGGTATTAAAATAATTAATCCTGAAAGAATAGGCAGCAGAGGTGCGGGCTTTAATCTTAATGCTATTGGAAGAACAACGATTGAAATTGAAAAACTTAGGAAATCTAAAAATTCTAAATGCATAATTTATATTAATAATCATGAATTGACTCAAAAAGCGGAAACTACATATTTTATATTTAAACATATTAAAAAATACATTATTAACCCTATTAAAATAAAGATTTTCCATTCTTTTGATTTACCCGTTGGATGTGGTTATGGTGCTAGTGGCTGTGGTGCAATAGGCACGATTATTGGTCTGAATAATCTGTTAAATCTAAACTTAAGCAATTTTGAAAAAGGAAAAATTGCTCATGTAGCTGAAGTTGTGAATAAAACTGGTTTAGGCACTGTATGCGGTCAATTAGGTGGAGGTTTATGTATTTTAAAAGAACCCGGTTATCCTTGCGTTTCTGAGCGAATAAAGGTTCCAACAGACCTTAAAATAATATGTGGTTCTTTTGGAACGATTCAAACAAAATTAGTTTTAAGTTCTCCCTCTTTAAGTTTAAAAATAAAAAAAGCCGGTAAGATTGCTTTACAAAAATTAATGCTAGAACCAAATATTAGGACTTTCATTAACGCATCAATTGAATTTGTTAAAGAAACGGATATTCTAAATATCCTCAATTTAACAAAAACTAAGGAATTAATGAACGATTTAAATAAAATAAATATTATAGGTGCAAGTATGAACCAATTAGGTCGCTCTGTTTACGCAATTTGTAAAAATAAAGAAGTAAAAAAAGTAATTGAAGTATTTAAATCATATAAACCAGAAATAAAGATATATCAATCTTCAATTAATAATCATAGCTCTCGGGTTTTAAACAATAATTAAAAATGATTATTTACTAATAATTTCATTCATCGACTTTGATTTTAGAGTAGCCGCTTCTACTGCTCTTATTAATGTGGATCTTAATTTTGCTTTTTCAATTTCGTGTATAGCAGTAATAGTCGTACCTCCTGGAGTTGCTACCATATCTTTTAGCTCCCCTGGGTGTTTTCCAGTTTCTAATACTAATTTAGCTGCGCCCAAAACAGTTTGCGCTGCTAATTTTATAGAAATATCCCGAGGAAGTCCCATTTTTACACCTCCGTCCGCTAATGCTTCAATTATGATGAATATATAGGCAGGCCCACTTCCAGATAATCCAGTAACCGCATCAATATGTTTTTCTTCCAATTCCACTATAATACCGACAGCTTTAAAAATATTTTTAGCAAACTCCAAAGCACTTTCGCTAACATTTTCATTGTGAGAGATGGCAGAAGCGCCTAATCCAATTAAAGCAGGAGTATTTGTCATTATCCTTATTAATCCAACTTTTTTATCAATAAATTTATTAATATGATTAAATGAAATACCTGCCGCAATTGAAATTATTGTTTGATTTTCTGATATTATTGGACCGATCTCTTCCAATACTTTATCTATCACCTGTGGTATAACAGCTATTAAGATATACTTAGATTTTTTAGCTAATTCCAAGTTATTGTTAGCACATTCTATATTAAATTCCATGGATCGCTCATTTAGTAGATTATCGTTAATATCGTAAATAAGAATATCTTTTTTCTCGATTAATTTAGAATTAATTATTCTTTTTAATAACATGGAACCTATTTTCCCGATTCCAATAATCCCCAATTTTCCGATTTCGGTCATTTTTTTGTCCCTAACATTATTTTTATAGTTTTCTTAATTTTTTCCATTATAGATCCTTATTATTTATATTGATCTAATTCATCACTTATTCTAAAATAAATTTTTTATTATAAGAATTTCTTGTATAAAATTATAAATTAAAAAAAATTGATTTAATGACAAGTTTAACATATAAATGCATGAAATGTGGTACTTGTTGTTTTGAGATCGAAGGACAACCGGGCTCAAAGCGAATCCCTTTATATCCCGAAGAAGTTGATGTATTGATAGAAATTGCAAAAGAACGAGGTGTTGAATTTAATGTAATTGAAGATCTGGTGTTTCCAGATGTTTTAAATCAAAAATTATTAGTTGTAACATATAAAATTCGCTTAAATAATCCTAAAACTTGCTGTCCTTTCTATAGTCTTAAAAAAGGTTGCACAATTCACCAGATTAAACCTTTTGCGTGTCAAGCATATCCGTTATCATTAATTCAATTGGATGCTTTTAACTTTCAGATAAGTATAGACTCGTCATGCCCCTATGTGATAAAATATCACGAAATATTGAATAATTGTGGTTTAGATGAAATAAAAGAGATTTTTAAAGATGAATATCCTAAAGCTGAAAGATTTTATCGAAAAAACAAGAAAATCATGTTAAAAATACATCGCCTTGAATATAAGAAAAAGATAAAGATCCCACGAAATATCTCTATAAAAGAATTTAATAATGCTTTAGAAAAATGGGATCGTGTTGAGCTTCGAGTAAAATAAATTATAAAAATTAAAGATAAATGATTTAAGCTTAAAAGGTAAAATAAAAATTTTATAAAAATTTTATAAAAATATAAAATATAATTGAAAAATATAAATGAAAAAATTCATATCGCTGCTTTCAGGAGGTTTAGATAGTCCCGTAGCCTCATATTTAATGATTAAAAAAAACTTTAAGCCAGTTTTTCTTTCTTTTCTAACTTCTGACGATTTTGAACATACAATGAAAAATAAAGTTGTTCTTATAGTTCAAAAGCTTAAGAAGTTTGTAAATGATAATGTTAAATTATATCTTATCAATCACGATTTAAATTTAGAAGTTTTTAAAAAAAATTGTGATCGAAAATTGACATGTGTTCTATGTAAAAGAATGATGATAAGAATAGCAAAAAAAATTGGACAAAAAGAAAATATTAACATCTTAATAACAGGTGATATTTTAGGAGAACAAGCTAGTCAAACTCTCGATAATTTATATGCCTACAACGATTTAATAAAGGACATTGTAATATTAAGACCTCTAATTGGATGCAATAAGTTAGAAGTTATAAGCATGAATAAAAAGATTGGTTTATATGAAATATGTTCTCAAAATTCAGCATTTTGTCAATACTATCCTCAATTTCCAGAAACTCATGCCAAATCGTTAGAAGTTATAAACGCCGAATCTAATGTTAAATTGGAGGTTTTAATAAATGAATCCATAAAAAACGCAGAAATTTTAGAATTTTAATTTTAATTCTCTAATAATGTTTCTAAATTTATGATCTTCCAATTCTCTTTCTTGATATTTGTTTAAAGCTTCGCAAATAATTTGGGCTATTATGTGTTTGCAAGCATTTTTTTTTCCGTTTAAGACTTTCTTATAAAAATCAATACAAGAACAATATAATTTAGGATATATTAAATATTCGCCATTTTTTCCCATAGCAATCCATACAACTCTATTAGATGGCTTATAAGTGATTTTAGTAATTCCTCTATTAATTACTTCAATAATTTTTACAGATTTATTTGGAAAAATATCTTCTAATTCTTGAATAAGATCCTCGTCAATTTTTCCCTTTTTTTTAGCTTTTTTATATATCTTTAATAGCAAATCTTTAGACATTAACATTCAATATTATATTATAATAGATATATAAAAAGGATCATGGATTTGAATAACATTTTATATATACCTACAAGATATTTTCCTTCAATATCTGGTGCCGAATTTTATTTCCAAAGAATGGCTGAGATTTTAAAAGCAAAATTTGAATATAATATTGATATATATACTTCAAATGCTATAGATTTTAAAGCTTTAAGGGATCCAAAAGGAAAAATTATTGAAGAAAATTCTAAATTCTTTAATACAGTAAATAATTTGAGAGTAAATAGATCTCCAATTAATTATAGACTATCGTTCCAGGAAAAATTAGATTTTATTAAAAATATTGATTCTTATAAATCACTTCACTTATCTGATGATTGTTTAAAAAAATTATTAAAAAATGGTCCTTATTTGGATGGTTTAATTAAGTTGATTTTAAATTCGGATGAAAATGATTATGATTTAGTGCATGCGACCTTTTTTCCATATTTTAACTTAATAATAAGTTTAATCATTGCTAGATTTCTAAATAAACCATCTGTTTGTACGCCTTTCTTTCATTTTTCAAATCCTCGATATTTAGAACCCAATTTAAATGAAGTACTATCCAAATTTGATTTATTGATTGCATGTACTAATATTGAAAAAAAAAAATTATTAGAAAAATTAAATATTTCTGAAGAAAAAGTTAAAGTAATTCCAATGGGCGTTGATTATAATATCTTTGAGAGCATTCATAAAACACAGTTCAAGGATTTTTATTTCAAACAAAAATTTTTCAAGCAAAAAGAGAAAAAGTATAAATTAGTGTTATTTTGTGGATATAAGAATTATGAAAAGGGTTCAATTTCAATATTAAAAGCAATTCCTTTTATTTTAAAGAAAATAAAAAAGGTTTATTTTGTTTTTATTGGGCCTTCAACAATGGCTTTTAATAGAGAATTATCGAAAATTCAAAAAATAAAAAATGTTAGAATTATTAATTTTACTCCTGATAACTTGACTGGTTATTTTGACAAGAAAAAATTAACCGCGTTTGAAGAAGCGGATTTATTTTTAATGCCAAGTCGAAGTGATGCTTTCGGTATTGCTTTTTTAGAGGCTTGGGCTGTAGGAAAACCCGTAATTGGTTGTAATATTGGTGCAACACCTGAAGTGATACAAAACGATGTAGATGGTTTTTTAGTAGAATTTGATAATCCACGGGATATTGCAGAAAAAGTTGTTAAACTTTTAAAGAGTAAAAAATTAAGAAACAGAATTGGTTTGGCTGGCAAAAAAAAGGTTGCTAACAATTATACTTGGGAAATAGTTGCAAATGAAACCCATAAAATATATCAAAATTTAATAAAAAAAGATTATTGATAAAAAATGAAAAAGATCTCTGGAAATTCATATCTAAAAAAAGAAAATGGTATTGTCAAAATTGATTCTATAGTTCTCGATGAATTAATAAATAAATTTAAAACTCCTTTTCTAATTTTTATAGAAAATAGGATAAGAGATAATATTAATTCATTCAAAAATATATTTAATTCAATATTTGAAAATTTCCATTGTTTTTATTCTTTTAAAGCAAATTTTCTTCCCGATATTTGTAAAATTATAGAATCCGAGGGAATTGGTGCTGAAGTAATAGGATTGCCTGAGCTTAATTTATCATTAAAAATTGGATTCGATCCTGATAAAATAATTGTTGGAGGCCCGTATCTTCCAATTGAATTGATCGAAAAGAGTATAATAAATAATGTAAGAGAAATAATAGTTTATAATTTAAATGATTTAAAACGGATTGATGTGATTGCTCAAAAATATGGAAAAGTGCAAAATATCTGTATTAGAATAAATTCCCAAAAATATAAAAGTAAATTAGGAATCATTTTTAGCGAAAAGAATTTAACGATTTTAAAAAATATAATTAAAACATCTAAAAACATCAAAATCACTACGATTTTATCTCATTATAGCACACAAATGAATAACATTGAACAATTTAAAAATAATATAAAAGCCATCGCAAAAAGTGTAAAAAAAATAAAATCCATTGGGTTAAATATTGAAAATTTAAATTTAGGTGGAGGTTTTCCAGAAGCATCAGTAATGCCAATTGCTCAATTAAAAAAAATCGCTTCTGAAATAAATGCAATAATCAATGAATTTAATATCAATTATAAAAATATATATTTTGAACCCGGTCGATATTTCGTTGGAGATGCTGGTTTATTTATTTCAGAAATTATTAAAGTTAGTGAAGAGCGCTGGATATTTTTAAATATTGGAAATCATATTTGCCCAAAATTCGCTAGATGTTCTTTAAGATTTTATAATATATCTCAGATTGACAGAGCTCATAAGTATAAGACTTCATTTGCAGGAATTGTTCCTACAGATCAAGATGTTTTGGCTAAGAATTATTTCTTTACTGAGAATTTAACAGAAGGGGATAAAGTCATGGTTACAAATGTGGGGGCTTACACGCTAACGTTTTCCAATCGTTTTCCTTATACTTTACCTGAAATCTTTCTCGTTAATGGAAGTAGTCTTAAAAAAATTTTTGACCCTTTTAAAAATAATGACTTTTCCTTACAATAATTTAAAAAAAAGTTTCTATTAAGAAATAATATCTGGATATCACATTAATTCTAATTTTAATTTAATGATTATTCTAATAAGAAAAGATAATAAAAAAAAAGTGATATTGAGAATGGAATCGTTAATTAGAAACGCCCGTAAGAGAGAAATTATAAGACCTCAGATTGAAAAATTTGGCACTGCTAATATTAAGATCATGGGATGTGGTGGAGCAGGCTGCAATACAGTTAATCGCCTAATGAATATCGGAATTAAAGGCGCTAAATGCGTTGCGTTAAATACAGATCAGCAGCACCTTAATATGATTGATTCTCACATTAAAATTTTAATTGGAAAGAGTTTAACAAAAGGGTTAGGGGCAGGAGGCAACCCCGAAATTGGTAGAGACGCCGCAGAAGAATCTCGGGATGAATTAACTAAACTTTTAAGAGAAACTGATTTAGTTTTTATTACTTGTGGAGAAGGTGGTGGAACTGGAACAGGAAGCGCCCCTATCGTGGCAGAAATTGCTAAATTCGAAGGTGCTATTGTAGTAGGAGTAGTAACTCTCCCTTTTGAGACAGAAATAGGTCGTATCGAAATCGCAAAAAATGGTTTAACTCTTTTGAAAAGATTTGTTGATACTTTAATTGTAATTGATAATAATCGTTTATTAGAAATCGCTCCTGACTTACCAATTAGGGAAGCATTTAGTGTTGCCGATGAGGTTTTAGCGACCATGGTAAAAGGTATTACGGAAACGATTTCTCTACCCTCCTTAATAAATTTAGATTTCGCTGATGTAAGGACTATATTAAGTACTGGTGGAGTTGCTATTGTTGGTATTGGAGAATCTAATGGAAAAGAAAATAGAGTAGAAGATGCTATTATTGATGCTCTGAATTCACCATTACTCGATGTAGATATTACTGGTGCTAAGGGTGCATTGATTCATATTTGTGGAGGAAATGATATGACATTAGCGGAAGCTAATTCGGTAGCCAAAAATATCTATAAAAAAATGGATGTGAATAATTCCATGGTAATATGGGGTGCTCGAGTTTCCGACGAATTTGATGGTTATTTAAGAGTAATGCTTCTTATAACAGGTATTAAATCTCCTCAAATTTTTGGTAATGCTTGTTCAATAAATCAACCGATAAATAACCATGCTTTTAAAAACGCAAATATTGAACTTAATCCAAGAAAGCTATCAGATGACATTTTTAATATAAAAGAAATTGTTTTTGATTAATTTATTTTAAATTTTTTTTTATGAGTTTTAATACATATTTTTCTAATCACATTTATGGAAAATAAGTATTCTTTAGAAATTCAAAAAGAAATAGACGACATTTTAAATAATATAGATGCTTGGAAAGATTTATTTTTCATTAATTATGAATTTTATTACGACGGGTGGGCAATTTTTTTGAAGGAAAAAAATATTTATCCTAGAAAAATTGTGATTTTTAAGTCTTATAGCAAAAATTCTTATTCAATTAAAAGTTTCGAAATTCATTTTAATAACAATATCAAAAAAGAAAAATTTAAAGAATTATACTCTAAAAAAAATATTGAAAATAAAATAAAATTATTAAATGAATTAAAAGAAATAATTTATGGAAAAGATTTATTATTTTTGGCTTCAAAGATATATTATAATCAAATCTTGGAGTAACGTTTTAAAATTCAGGCTTATAAAACTTCCGAAATTGTTCTCTCTTTTTTTCATTATATTTATTCTCCAGAAATCTTAATACCATATGGTGGGGCATCCCATTTAACAACATGCTTACTGCTTTTCGAGCAATTTGTAAATTTTCATAATCTGCGATAATTGAAACCGTTTTCCCATGAACAGAAATAAAGCATCCGGCAAATCTTTCGATTGCATTCCTCATTTCTCCATTTCTTCCAATAATACGTCCTTTCATCCTTTTTATTCTTTTATCTGATTTTCCTAATATTAATAAAAGGTTAAAAATTTCAAGGTCATAAGTCTCTTCTAACAATTTTATGGCTTTTTTTGGATTAAAACCTCTATTAATTGCGTTAATTACTTTTTTAGCAGTTAAAATATTCAATGGATTATAATCGGGAGAATCGATAATCGGAGAGATTTCACAATCACCCGTTTTACTATTCAGATCAATTTTAACGCCCAATTTTTTCTCAATTTCTTCTTTTATCTCTCCATTTTTACCAATAACGACCCCAATTCTGGCTTTTGACACTTTCATGGTTTAACAGTATTTTTTTATACTTTTAAGATGATTTATTGTTTCTTTATCTATCAAAATTAATAATGTCATAGTAATAACTTTTAGGATCGGGAGTTACAACTCCTAATTTTTTAAAAAAATTGAAAATATTTTTAATATCTCTTACCAAATATATTTCTGCTTTTGGATGTTGAATTGAAACTGCTTGAGAAATATCAATCACAATTGGCTTTTGATTATGATACAAAATGTTAAACTCGCTTAAATCTCCATGAACCAATTTTGCTTTTTGATATAAAATTTTTATAAAAGATAATATTTCCTTAAATAAGTTAATTTTATCTTTTGGATTTTTAATATCTTTTAGTTTTGGTGCGGGAATTGCTTCAAAACCAATATATTCCATTATTAATATATTACTTTTAATATGTAAAGGCTCTGGGACTCTTAACCCTGCTTTATATGCTCTTTTAAGATTTTTATATTCTTTTTTTGCCCATAAATAAATAATCTTTGAAATATTACGGGGAAGCTTCTTAAATCTTGGATCTCCTATGATATAATTCCGCATCCATTTTGAAGTGTTACTATCTATTTTATAAATTTTTATTGCGACTTCTTTTCCTTTTTGATCGTACGCTAAATAAACATTGGCTTCTTTTCCGGCTGAAATAATTCCTTCAATTTTTCCTAAAGGACCATTCACTAATAATTTATTTAATTGAAAAATTGTTCGTTCGTCAAAAACAGATTCTATAGTAGCACGTTTTTTTGACTGATCAATTTTCCTAATCCTTTTATTATCAATATTTTTTTTTTCTAAATTATCTACATTATAATCTATATTGTCATTTAAATCAATATCTAAAAAATCCTCATATTCATCGTCATTATCATCGTTATTTTTTTCCAATTAGACATCCTCAAGGTTTTTTTTTAAAAAATAATTCTTATTATTAAAAAAATAAGAGTAATCTTTTATCAATTTAGTGTTCTTTTTATTTCTTAATACAATCTTATTTCTAGTTATGTTCTCAACAATGTAATTATTATTTTCTATTGAAACTATATCTTTTTTTTTAATAGGCAAAAATTTTATAAGCGTCTTTAATCTATAAATTCCCCTCCCTTTTTGAGTATCTCTTCCTACTAACTTTTTTGATCTTTTTAAAATAAAATGATAGTTAGTTCTTAAAAAAGAAATGATATAATTCATTAATTCATTTGTACTTAAATAAAGATCTACACCATTCTTTTGATCTTCTATTTTAACTATGTATTGCTTACTATCTTTTTCAAATATTTTTTCCACAAGTTCATTGGTACCATCTAATATTTTTTTTATTAAATCAAATTGAGTCTTGTCTTTAACTCTTAGTTGCATGATCGATAAAAAGTAAGTACCTCCTCTCAGATTAGAACAATTCTTACATAATTCATAATTCAGATTTATTTTTATTGTTTGTTGATGTTTAATCTTTATATCATTTTTCAGAGTTCCGTGGATCGTCAAATCACAAGATATTAATAAATCTTTTGAGGAATATATGAAACTACTTTCGTTAGGTAATAGGAAAAAATCAATATTATTTTCTTTTAAATAGGATTTTAATAAAAATCTATAGATTGCTTCTTCGATAATTGAAAAAATCTGATTTTTTTTGGGTTCAATCCATTCTTCTTTCCTTGTATAACTACCGCAATCAAGACAAACTTTAAAAGAAATTTTATCAATCAGTTCAAATAATGGGTGTTCCTTCAAATAACAATTAAGACACATTCCAAAATGAGGATCATTATCATCTAAAATTTTACCGCATATTGCGCAAAACCTACGAGGCATTAAAACACCATCTTTAAAGCCATTGGAATACCATTTATGTATTGAAAGCCATTTTTAGAAAGGATTTTATAGTCTATTGCTTTTTTAATTATATTTTCTCCCACGATATTGAAGAATGACGCTTCCTTTAGAATTTCAATTGCTTCCTCTAATTTTATTACGTTTCCACCAAAAAATTGATTCGATATTTCAATTCTTAAATTTCCTTCCTTAAAAACTTGGTTGAGTAATTCTTCATCGCAACATGCAACAGTTTCCGTGGAATTAAAGTGATGAATTTTAAGGTAAACTTTCATTATTTTGTTGCTATTCTTTTTTAAATTTTCAATAATAATTGTAAAATTATTTCTCTTTAATTTCTTCCCTAACACCACAAGCTGCGCATTTAAGAAACAATTTTTTACTTTCTCTTTGAATTACCGTATCAGGTTTATTACAAACGCTACATAATACGTATGTTTTGGTGTAAATTTCAATTAATCGATTTAATACTTGCTCTTTGTAACGACCCTTTAGAAATAATTGATTCCCACGAATTTCTCCCATTGTTCCTGCTTTTTGTAAAAATATTCTAAAAAAATGCTTTTTATCTCTATTAAGTGTATTTATAATCTTATTAAAATTTGTTATATAAGTATTTTTACTTTCGAGATGAAGGATAACTTTAGGAATTTCAAATCTATTCGATTGTTTTATGTTTTCTGGAATTCTTTCGTATGCACTTTCTAATAATTTTTCATAATTGTTTAAATCCATATTAAACTTCTTTTTTTATTTTTCTTATTAAATTAATAAAATAATTTATAGAAAAAGAATTTTGCAATTTTAAAAGTAAAAATGATTATTTTTGATTAAAAATATTGATATCGTTTAATAAACAATTTAAAATGTCTTATAATGTCGTTGTCTTTTTTCGTTTTAATAATTAGTTGAGAGGTTACTTATTAGATCTCCAGTTAAAAACGCTAATATATTTGGAAAACATTTTCTTCTGATTGATATATTCTTGACTCCATTTCTAAATCTCTAATATGGCTCCTTAAATCATCTTCGGAAATTTGTGTTATTTTTTTTAATTCTTGAAAACTTATTCCATTTCCATCTAAAGAATTGTCTTCGATTAAAGTATATATTTTTTCCTTAAGATCATTTAAATTATTACCTTGTTCTTCTTCAAATAGATCTTTTACGTCAATTTCGGCTGAAATTTCATCTATAACGATTTCTTCATTCAATATCTCAGGTATTTTTTGGGTCTCACCTGATTTTATCTTTTTTATTATTTCAGCATTTCTTAGCAAAATTAAATTAGGATCTTCAATTTTTTTTATAATTTCAGGAGATATTGAGATATATTCTTTCCAATGCCGGATTAAACCAATTACATCAATAATATCTCCTTTTTTAAAATTCTTATATTTTTCGGGATTTGCGCTCCAAAAAATTGCGCGAATCAAACCAGTACCATCATCTAAATCAAACTCAATCCTAAGATTCGAAGTATCGTCATCTTCTGAATATATATCTTCTCTATTAGCTTGAGTGTTAGTAATTTCTCTCTTATCGACTATCGTAGCTATATTCCGAATTCTTTTTAATTTTCCAAAAATTGTAAATAAAATTTTTTCTTCGCTCAAATATCGCCCTTCTAAAAGATGCTTTATCCAACAACAAATTGCCGAATATCTTTTAAAACTTTTTGTCTCATTCATAAAAAATTAAACTATTTCATTTCTTTTATATTAATTAATATTAATATTGCATTTTATAAAAAAATTTTAGGTTAAATTTAAATTCTTTAAAAAATTATTTTACTAAGTAAAGCTTGCCTAGACGGGTTCTTTTAAGAAGATTCCGAATAGTAAATTAAAAATATAGGTTTTTAGATGCTGAAGCGGGGTGGGCTAGACAAATATTTATCTCAAATATCGGGCAAACCTGGTTTATGCCGCAGGGCTCATAACCCTGAGATCGTTCGTTCAAATCGAACCCCCGCTATATTTCTCTTTTTTAAAATTTGCTTTATTTAATATAAGCACGAAGAAAATTATTATTTTTAAAAACTAGTTATTTCCCTAATTATTGAGATTAATAAAATTTAAACAATAGCCTTAATTTTAATTTTTAAATATTTTAATATAGAATAAAAGATAGATTATTAAATTAAATGGAAATTGCTGATATATTACTAGGTATCTTTCTAAATCCGTGGTTTCTCATATCCCTCGCATTTTGGTTGATCATCCTTGCTATAGTTTATATATTTCGAAATAAAAAGGATGCCATTTATGTTTTCTTTCCACTTATCGTTATGTTGAAAACGAAAAAACTAAATAACTTTTTAAAGAAGATATCGAGAAAAGCTCCCAAATTTTGGAGATTCTTTTTTACAATCGGGATATTTATCAGCTTTTCTTTCATGATTTTTGCGTTCTTTTTCTTTTTTATAAACCTAATCGCTTTAATTATTAATCCTCAGCCTATAAACGCCATAACGCCTCTTATTCCTGGGGTTACCATTGATCTGCCTCTATTTGCTTATTTAATCCTGCCAATTCTTTTTGTCATGACGACCCATGAATTAGCCCATGGAATTGCCGCTAGTATTGATAATATAGATGTTAAATCAACAGGAATTCTGGGTGGTGGTTTTTTCTATTTAATCGGAATTGGTGCTTTCGTTGAAGTTGAAGAAAGAGAATTGAATTCAACCAAACATACCAAAAATACAAGATTGAGGATTGCTGCTGCTGGAACTCATGTAAATGCAATCACAGCAGGAGTTGCTTTTATTATTTTATTACTTTTTCCAATTCTTATAGCCCCTTTTTATGGAAATCACGTTGTTCAAGTGGACTCCGTATTAACTGAAAAAGAAGGAGGTTATAATTATGGGGCCCTCTCAAGTGGAGATGTCATTGTTGCCCTAAAAAAGAAAGGTTCTAATGATGACAATTACATTTATCTTGATGGAAATGAAGGAATTACCCTTACAGCCATCTTAAATAATAAAATTAACAAAATAAAATGTTCCGTAGGTGACTATTTAACTTTAAAGATATATGATCCGGCTCTTGATAGTTGGTCGGAAAAAGAAATCGTTTTAGGTCCGCGTTATGACGAAAATAATAAACTCGTGGGAGTTTTTATAGGGATATTAAGTCACTCTTATTATTTACCGTTAAATCCTATAAGCAAATTTTTTACTGGAAATTGGCCTATTTTCGTACTTAGGGAGTTCATATGGCTCTGGATAATATCTTTCAGTATAACTTTATTTAACATGCTACCCTTGCCTATCTTCGATGGATTTCGAATGGTTAAAGAATTGGTGAATTGGGCTATCGGAGAGGATTATTCGTCGAAAAAGAAGAAGAAAGACAAACTTTTTTTCAAGAAGGACGAAAAAAACTATGGTTTATCGGAATATCGCGCGGAAAAAATAGATTCAATAAAAATTATCATGAAAAACCAATCTAGAACGGAGGAGGAAACGGAAATTATTTTAGGAGAAGAAAATTACGAGCTAATTGATAAGATCGGAGATGGATTCAAATCAACTGTTTTATTTGATTTACCTGAACAAACAAAATTAAAAGATGATTCAATTATTGAAGTTTCATACGAATATTGGCACGATAATAAAAAACGCATGAAGAATAATATATTGTACATCATAAGCTTATTTACTTTATTTATTGTCGCGGGTAATTTCTTATTGTCCTTTATTAAATTTGGTAATATAACTTTCTGGGTTTAATAAAAACACATGAGTGATCTAGATCAACAATGCTCATATTGTAATAACTCAAGTGTAATTCAAAGAAAGCATTCAGGGGATTATTTATGTCCTAAGTGTTTTGAAAAGAGTATCGAGAAAATAATATATAAAACAATTTCAAAATATAAAATGCTCAGACCTCAAGATAAAGTTATAGTTGCCCTATCCGGAGGAAAAGATTCGATTACGCTTTTATATAATTTAATGAAAATTCAAGAAAGAACTTATCGTTCTGAGACCTTAATTGCGTTAACAATCGACGAAGGAATAAAAGATTATAGTCAAAACAATATCAAATTAGCAAAACGATTCTGTAAGAAATATAATATTAACCATGAAATCATATCCTTCAAAGAAAAATTAGGAAAAACGCTAGATGAGATTATTCATTTCAAAAACCAGTCAGGAGACTATAAATATGCCTGCAATTATTGTGCCACTATAAAAAGAAGATTGTTGAACGAAGGAGCAAGCGAATTAGGAGGAACAATTGTAGCTAAAGGACATAATCTTACTGATATGGCAGAAACTTTTTTAATGAATATTTTATATAAAAGATTCCATTTAATTTCGAATCAATTTTTTTTTAAACCTGAAAAGAAACAAATTTTAGTAAAAAAAATAACGCCTTTAATGAGAATTCCTGAAGATGAAATTTTATTATATGTAAACATGAAAAAATTTGATTATTATTCTACAATTTGCCCATATAGAGAAAAAGACCCGATTATAAGAAAGCGTTTACTAGATTTTATCGAGGAGTGCAAAACTTATAGCCCAGAAATAGAATTTAATTTGTTTAAAGGATTTTTAGAGCTCTCAAGGATTTTATATAAACTACATAATAATAAATCATATAATTCTTGTAAAACATGCGGTTATCCAAGTGGAAATAAAAAGACTTGTTCTTATTGCGACCTAGTAAAAGAATTTACTAATAAGACCTAATTTAATAAAAATTCTCCCATTTCTTTTAATTTAACATATTCTCTTATTTCATCTTTAAATAATGGTATTTCAATTAAGTTTTTTCCCAATCCTTCTCTAAATATTTCTCTTATCTTAAATAAATTTTTTTGTTGCATTTTTCGCCGAGCTTTACAAAAATCACACAACTCTGTACTGTCTGCGTATAATTGATTCACAACGATATTTGAAACGGGAATATTATATTTAATTAGTTCATTTAACAATCTACCAGTTTCTGAAATAGCCATTTCTTCTGAAATCATTACAATAACAAATGAATTCAAGTTTGGATTCATGAGATCTTCCCTCGCATTTAAAATAGACTTGTTTAATTTTTCTAATAGTTCTAAAGAATTATCATCGTTCTTTTCTTCTTTAGTAAACATTTTTTTAAACGTTCCAAATATTTTTCCAAATCTCATTTTTAACTTTAATATTTTACCTATCCACCCAGATAATGTTTCTGGAAGGCTTAAAAATCTAAGAGTGTGTCCAGTGGGGGCAGTATCAAAAATAATTAAATCGTAATCGTGCTCAGTCTCAATAAATTCCAAAACTTTTCCAAACGCTAAAGCCTCATCAATTCCAGGAGGGGTCATTGAAGTTAATTCTTCCAGATCTCCCATCATCGGTAAACCTTCCATCATTCCAGACATGTCCATATTGGGCACCGGATTCATTGATAATTCTTTGAAATCAGCCATATTCACCTTTGGATTAATCTCCAAGGCAGTTAAATTATTTACACCTATCACAGGAGTAGGTTCTCCAGGAGGTAATTTCATTCCTAAACTATCACCTAAAGAATGTGCAGGGTCAGTACTAATAATTAGAGTCTTTCGACCATGTTCAGCAGCCCAAATTGCAGAGCTTGAGGCACATGTGCTCTTTCCCACGCCCCCCTTCCCCCCGAACATTATCATTTTCAAATTTAATAATTGATCTTTTAATTCCATTTTTAATTCAATAAAATTTTATATTATTTTTATAAATATGTTTAAAAACTAATTCATTATTTTAGTAATTAAGTTTAAAACGTAAAATAGCAACAATCCCACCAAATGTGCTATACAACATTTCTCCTTCTTCGGTTTCAGAAGATATTATTTCAATTTTCGTTCCAGTTGTTTCAGCAATACTCCCAAGATATTCTATAATGGAATTTTTCGTAACAATTTTAAAAGTGTTTGAATTACATTTCGGACATACTTCTTCCATTATTGATTTTTCTAATCGCCCTAAATTTTGTTCCTTTATTGTCTGATTTTCAAAATAGTCACAATTAAAACATTCTACTTTAACCATGTATAAATCCAATTTCTCAGAAAGCATTAAAATATCAACAGCAGAGTAATTTAAAGCTTTTTGAACTTCATCAAGACCATAAATTGCAAAACCAGTATCATTTGAAACTTCTTTCATAAATTTTTGCATTACTTGTTTTTCTCGAATATATTTTACATTTTTAATTTGGTCCTTAACTTTTTCAATTAACGCTCGGATTCCTTCTACTCCACCATAACCAAGGTCAACAACATCTAAAATTTTATCTCGTAATCTGTAGTCTAAATGTTCATCGTTGACAAATTTTTCTTTTGATTGTCCGGGACCACCTATAAATATACCCCCCAGATCTTCCATTTCTAAAAATAAAATATTTATTTCGCTTGAGATTCTGCGGTAAAATCTTTTTTCTCCTTCTTCGATTAGTCTTTCAAATCTTTTCTGTGATTGACCTCCCGCTTTATGTTTTCCGTGTATCCCTGAAGTAAATTCTCTTACCACTTCCACATGATTTCCTCTAAGATACCCCGCAGCAGATTCCTTTCTTCCAATAACCAATAAACCATATGTTTCTTTTGGTGTAAGCATTTCTTCTAAAGGCCATAATAAAAATTCGTTAGCACAATGATATCTAAAAGTTTTTACTTTCTCATTTGGGTTAATTATATATAATTCATTTTTTTCCGTGCCAGGCGTATCATTCTGCGGAATAGCTCCAGAAAACATGACTAATCCATTTTCAGGAACGCTTTTAATATTTTTTAATTGTCCTAAAAGAGTAGATATGCCATCTAGTACATTTTTACGAGTTAATTTTGATTTAATATTCTGACTTTCACTTATTTCGTTTTTAAGATGATTTGTAATATCAGAAAGCTTACGATCATGTGGGATGTATAATGAGATTAATTCCGTATGAAAGCCTTTCTTATTCTTTAGATATTTTAATAGTTTCTTGATTTTATAAATTTTTAAATCTTCGCTTTTATTTTTTTCTATGCTACTCATGACCATCTACAAGAATAATAGATGATAAAAAAGATTAATAGTTTTCCTTTATTTTAAATCTATATTAATAAAGAATTAACTTTTGGAATTGTTAAAGCATGACAGAGAATAAAAATCAAAATTCAGTAGTTCCAGAAAATCATCCCCGTTTCCAAAGTCTAAAATATCGACATAAAATAATAGAAGGCATGAAAAATCTTGTTGTGGCAGAAGCGGGCTTGATTGCACATGGAAGAGGAGAATGTTTTGACTATATTTTAGGAGAAAAAACCAATAAAGCTGCAAAAAAAGCGATAAAGGCAGCAGTAGCAATGCTTCTGCTTGCAAATCATCCAGTGATTAGTGTCAATGGGAATACTGCGGCATTAGTCCCAAAAGAATTAGTTAATTTATCTGAAGTTCTTAATATCCCTCTGGAAATCAATCTATTTTATAGAAAAAAAGGGCGTGTCGAAGCAATAAAAAAAGTATTAGAAAATGCAGGTGCAATTAATATCCTTGGAATTGATGAGGATGATATGGTTACTCTTGATGGACTTGAAAGCAATCGCCGTCTCGTAGATAAACTAGGAATATATCAAGGGGATTGTATTTTAGTAATGCTAGAAGATGGCGATAGGACAGAAGCGCTTAAAAAATTGAATAAAAAAGTTATCACAGTTGATTTAAATCCAATAAGTAGAACTGCAATATGGGGAGATATTACAATAGTAGATAATATTATAAGGGCGTTACCAGAAATGTTAGCTATTATAGAAGAATTAAAAGATTTAAAGAAAGAAAAATTAAGGAAAATAGTCCAAGATTTTAAAAATAAAAAAAATATTCAAGATGCTCTTAATTTAATAAAAGATTATATTGATACTCAGAAAAAGGACGCGTTTAAAATTTTAGAAATTAAAAATTAAAAATAATTATTGATTCAAAAAAACTTAAAAGTTTTTAATATTATAAAAAGTATAATAAAAATTTTAAAAACGATAATAATGGGTACTAAAGATAAAGATACACAAATCAACTATTTTGTTAATAGTAATAATAAAAATTCCTTTTTTATAAGACAATGCACATTAGAGGATCTAGAAGGCGTGATAACTGTAAATGAAAAAGAACTTCCCGAAGATTATCCTTATTTTTTTTATAAAAGCATACTTAACAATTTTCCTAAGGCGTTTTTGGTTGCTTGTTCTAAAAATGAAAAAATTATTGGATATGTTATGTGGAGGGTTGAAAGAACGCCTTCTATAAATAATTTAAGGTTAATCAATAAAGGTCATTTAGTATCAATAGCCGTATCTAGCACCTATAAAAGAAAAGGAATCGCGATGGCATTATTATTGAATTCAATGCAGGCGATCAAAACATTTAAAATTATCGAATATGTCTTAGAAGTACGAGTCTCGAATTATAGCGCAATAAATTTGTATAAGAAACTTAATTTTAAAATTGAAAGTATAAAAAAAAAGTACTACCGTGACTCGGAAGACGCCTATTATATGACTTTTAAAAATATCAATATTTAATTTTTTAAGAATTCTCTAATCCTTTTACTAAACATGTTAGTAGTTCATTAATTGGAACTTTTAGGTTTAAATTTTTTGCATATTTTACAATCCTACCATTTATAAAATCAATCTCAGTAGGATTTCCATTTAATATATCTTGAAGCATTGAATTCTTATTTTCTGATGTCTTTTCTGCAACATCATATGTTAAAGCTATAAAGTCCTTTTTTAGGAGATGTATTCCTATTTTTTCTGCAATATTTATTGCTTCTTTAACCGCCTCTCCCATGAGCCGCTTTATACTTTTATTTTTTAATAAATCCCCATTTCTCAATCGAGTTAAAGCAGCAAAAGGGTTAATACCAATATTTACAAAGATCTTTTCCCAACAGTCTTTAATTATATCTTCCGAAATAATCGTCTCTATTCCTGATGAAGAAAGAAGGTCTTTTAATAAAATCAGATCTTCTTTAGCTATTGCTTTTTGAGATGCTTCTATTTTTGAATCATTTAAAAAAGGATAACCAATTTTAGTATTACCAAAACCAGTATGATATACGTGACCAGGCTCCTTTAAAAATGCCCCGTTGGTTGTCACGATTCTAATTATTTTCTCTTCAGAACAGTATTTCTTAATAATATCTTCATTTCCAATTCCATTCTGTAAAATAACTAATCTCTTACTTGATCCTATTAATTTTGTATACTGGTGTAACGCAGATTCAATATCATAAGTTTTTGTGGTAAGAAATAAATAATCTAACTGCTCATGAGTATTCCTCGAATTTTCTGACTCAAATTCTTCATAGTTTTCATAAGCTTTAATATTATTAACTTTTTCAACTCCTTGATTTTTATGCAATGTTAAACCATTATTATTAATAAAATCAGCATGTTCTCTCCAACAGAAAAATGTCATTTCAATTATATATTGATTTAGTTGTAAAGAAGATAAATAGCCCCCAAATAAACTACCTATTGAACCTGCTCCCAAAAAATCAATTCGGATTTTTTTTTTTTTTTCTCCACTTAAAATAATAAATACCTCTTTATAATCCTAAAAAAATTTATCTAAACTTGTCTGACCTTTTGAAACAATACCTGATTTTTTTTGAATGTCTAACAGCTTTACTGAATTAGGATTAGTTCTAGGGCTTAATTCTAACTTATTTATCATCATTAAAGAATTTTTAGTAGCATAACCAGAAAAATGATTGTTAAAATATATACCCACTTTCTCAGCTTTTTGAATTACTTCTTTTACTTGAATTGCCCATTTCTCTATTTCAGCTTCGTTAAAACAATAATTAAACCAGATTTTTCGCCCATACCCATGAAATCGAATATACGCAAATTTCGAATTTGTAACATCCATTCTCGGGGGCAATAATGGCTCGATAACGGCACAATAAGATAAATTTTGGTCTGATAAATAACTGAATACATCATCACTCATCCATGATTTATTTCGAAACTCAACAGCTACATGATAATTTGTCTCCTTAAGCTCATCAGGCCAATTGCTAATAAATTCTCTTAGATTACTAAAATGCTCCCTCTTTTTGAAGGAGGGTGGTAATTGAATTAAGAACGCCAATAATTTTCCCGAATCTATTAATGGTTGCATTACATTTAAATATATGTTTAAATCGTCCATGCATGTATCAACATCCAATTTGCTATCATGAGTTATCGTTTGTGGAAGCTTCGCTGTGAAAAAGAAATCTTCTGGTGTGCGCTTTACCCAATTCTTTACAACCCAAGGATTAGGAATATTATAAAATGTCGTATTTATCTCATTTGTGTAAAAAATTTGTGAATAATATGAAAGATAATCCTCCTTTCTCAAGCTTTTTGGATAAAAAACCCCAATCCACTCGTCGTAGCCCCATCCTGATGTGCCGATTAATATTTTTTTTTCCATTAGGCTCATGTTAATTTAATTAAATATTATCATCATTTTTAAATTATGAGAGTTTATTAGATTAGCTGTATATGTATCACTTAAGGAATAAATATTTAGCTTCTTTTGCCGACTTTATATATTTTGTGAATTTGGATCGAAAAATTTTTAATTTAATAAT
Source organism: Promethearchaeota archaeon (assembly GCA_030610785.1). GTDB lineage: Archaea > Asgardarchaeota > Lokiarchaeia > Sigyniarchaeales > SOKP01 > JAUWRB01. The sequence goes on from JAUWRB010000003.1 coordinate 35,914, forward strand.
TACTGTAATATTTTATCGATGGTATTTAATAAATAATAATTTTATTGCCATTGATAAGTTATTGGTTGATACAATTATTTCATCTAAATATGATGTCATAACACCGATAACTGGTAGTGGTCTCGCGGAAGTACCCCATTTTATATCTTTGACATTCGGTCAAGGAAATGGTGATATCAAGCAGGATATTTGAAAATATTAACGGATCTATTAGTATTCTTAATAATTCCGTTAAAAATACAGGAAACGAGATACCATGCCAAGCATATAACATTATGCTCATAGGAACAACTCCTCATAATATAAAAGTCTTCAATTTTTATCGTCTCAAATCGTTATATATATTATCGTCTCCGAATACACAAGCCT
>JAUWRB010000267.1 GCA_030610785.1 Promethearchaeota archaeon
TTTTTATTGTATCATTTTTAATTCTTGTTTCAAATACTTCGGAATTAAGGCCAACTGTTAATTCTTGAGGATTATAATCATTATTTACTAATCTTTGAAGTAATGTTGACTTGCCTATCCCTCCATCTCCAATCAAAATAACTTTAAATAAATATTCCATTTTCTTCTTTTTCTATTATTATTTTTTTTTTATGTTTTATTTTGACTTTTTTCTTGATATTTATTAATTATTAACTTAAGTTTTGTATTTTTTTCCAAAGAATAATAAAGATCTTGTTTTTATTCATTTAAAGTTTTATTATCTTTAAAATTAATGCTAGTTTTACATCTAAACACACCCCATTTTTAACGATAACTTGATACTATTCTTAACAAATTGAACGTTATCTCTACATCGAACGCACTCATCACACCGAAAATGATCGATCAAATCATCCAAAGTTTTGCCACGTGAATATTGATGGTCGGTCCAAGTTAAAAATCTTTCAAACATTAAATGCTGGTAAGCGTTTACTTGTTTTCCTTTGGTAGATAAATCGAGTTCACGTCCAAAACAATGACCGAAAATACCCATTAATCGACAATATTCTAAATATGTGGAAGCTAAAAAACACGACGTCAAATACCTCATTATCCCCACTTTTTTTCTGAGGTGAAAGTCTCCTAACCCTAAGTATTGCTTGCTGTCTTTGTAATCGGTTTCGATAACCCATCGCTCCCTGTAAATCCTTAAGAGTTCGCTCCCGGAGAGTTTTAAGTCGTTTGAGACGATATATACTTTAACCGGTCCGTCAAACTCGTTCTTGACAAACGAGACCTTTACATCACCCAAATTAGATATTGGTAAAACTGCGCTATAAATAAAGGCGCTCTCAAGCTTATCTCTCCTCTCAATTGTTATCTCCTTGAAGTCGCTCGCTTTAAGGACGGTAGAGGCGTACTCCTTGAGACCCATATCCAATCCTGAAATTATTCGGTTAGACTTTGCGCGACTCACGTATTTTAAACAGTACTTTTTAAGCTTTCCCACCATTTTTTTTGACAAAAACCAAACATCAAACAAGAATATAAGTTTCTTTTTGACGATTTCAGGGAATGTTTCAACTAATATCTCAATATTATCTGTGCTAATCTCTATTTTTGTTTGGAATTGGTCTGATTCTTCGAGATCGTCTAAGTATTTTTTCCTTAAATATATATTTTTCATGAGATTGTAATTTTTCTTATCGTCGGCATAATGTACGGTTACTAGGGATAATCCGTTTTGCATTCCATGAGAAACGTGATCAAAATGATTTGAAACTAACTCCATGGAAGTACCGGATTTATGTAATAACGAATCGTCAATTACAATGTAGCCTCCCGATTTAAAAGCGGTCTGCCTATTTTGTTGCATGAGTGCGATCCTATTTAGGTCCATTGAAATCACATCGCACCCCCAGTTACTCTCGTTTAAAAACCTATTTAGACTGCTCTGGTCTCTCGACTCAATTAACGATTCGGTAATCGAAGAAATTGATTTATGGGCCGTATTCGACATTAACCCTTGGCAAATTCTCGAGGCATTTTCTAATTGGGAATTGGTAAAAGCAGGGTTAACCATGCTTATAAAGTTGATTAACCATCGGTCGTTAGAGTATATTGGAATCGAACTTATCACGTGTTTACTCACATCTAAACTTTGTTCTTGCTGTTCATGTTATTATAAGGCTTCTAAAACGCTTTAGAAGGAGAAGGGCGTTTCGCTCCGCGGCGTGTTTATATCGCACTAATGGGAGCGAGAACACCCATGTTTCACGCGTGTTATTAAGATATTATTAACGGATTATATATATAAAAAAAAGTGATACATGCGTGATATCGCTTATTACTAAACCCAGACCTAAAACGCTATTTTCTTCCTTTAAAGTTAGTTGGTCGTAAAAATTTCCAACGATTAAAAAAAATTGGGCAAGTTTTGATGTTAAGCGTTAGAATCTTAACAATGAGGTAAACAACCGTTATCTTACAAAAAAAAATAAAATTAATAACAATTACATATTACAAAACTTAAGTTAATAATTAATTTCTAGTAATATTTTTATATACGTATTTCTTTTATTTTTATTGACAAATAATGACTACTATAAGCGTGAGAATTGATCTTGAATTAAAAAAAAAGATGGATAAGCTTAAATATCTTAACTGGAGCGAAATAATACGTAGAGCAATTAAACACGAGATTCAAAATGAAGTAGAAAAGAATTTAGCTAAAGCTGTCTTGATTAACGAAAGGATTCGTAAAAAAGCTCCAGAAGACTTCAATAGTGTAGATTTAATTCGTAGTTTTAGAGAAAAAAGACATTCAAAATAGGTCAAGAGCGAATAAATTAATGAATAAAATAATTGTTGATGCTAATGTTGTTGTTAAGTGGTTCATAGAGGAAAAAGATTCCCCTAAAGCAAAGATTCTACGAGCTAAATTTATAGATGGTGAAATTGAATTAATTATACCCTCTTTATTATTCTTTGAGGTGCTAAATGCCTTGAAATATAGTAAATTATTCAATCAAGCTGAGCTTAACGATGCAGGAGAAAGTTTAGAAAACTATGGATTTAATGTAATCACTATAAAAAAAAAGATACGCGAACACATGGTTAAAATTGCTGTTGAACATGATATATCAATATATGATGCATCATATCTCGGATTAAGTATAGCAATGGGAGGCATTTTATTTACAGCAGATGAGAAAATTATTAAAAAACTTCCTAAGAGATTAAAAAAATGGGTAAAAAATTTAAGCCAAATTGAAGAAGTTCTTAACTAATTTTCAAGGAAAATTCTATTACTCAACTTAAAGTAGAATATACCAAAAAAAATGAATTAAATTAAAATACTTGTACTACTACTAAACTGAATTTTTTTAATTTTTATTATTATTTGTCCATTATATAAAGCTCTTCTCTTATTTCATATATCACTCTCAGAGACTTTTCTTCCTTCATTAAACCATTTCCTCTGGAGTACAGATTATTTCCGCATTAACCAAATAGCAATTAACAAGGCAATCAAGCTACCGAAGCCATAATAGCCGCAGATCCAATCACAGATCATTGCTATCGTGCTGACAAGAGCTACCCATCGTGCCAACTTTTTTTCTAAAGTATCCTCGGCACATCGCAGTTGCCAAGCCCATATGATGTTCAACACCGCCGAGGTTAACACGATCAATCCACAAATTAGCCCCACAACAGGCAAGACTGGATGCCACGATGGAATCGGTACCAAATCGGCAAAAAAATAGAGCGCCACATCCTGCATGCCACCGTAGATCATCAACAGCCCGCCCAATAGGAACATGACCAGCCAAGCACGGCTGTGAAATCCTTTTTTTCCATGATTAAATAAAATTTTTAATATCTTTTAATAAATATTCTTTTTTTCTAATATTGAAAATTATCCAAGAATTCAATAAAGTTAATCAAATTCCTCAGGTATTTTAGGTAAGCAAGTTATATCAGGAAATTTTAGATAATGACGATCAAATGTATATATCTCTTTAATTTTTTTTTCCCTCATTATTAAATACGCTAAAATATCGTTTGAATCCATATCATATTCCATTATGTTATTAACTGCATTGATGTACATTAATTTTGGTACTTCTACGATTTCTATTGATTTA
>JAUWRB010000248.1 GCA_030610785.1 Promethearchaeota archaeon
ATGTAACATTGTGATATTACACGGGTATATTTAATGAAGTGATATGTAGGAGATATGAAAAAAAAAATTTAATTGCTATTCTAGTATATCTTTATAATATTGATAAAATATATTATATTTTAAGCTAATATTAGGATTGAAAAAAAAATTGCCTATTGATACATCAGACCAATTTCTCAAGTTCTATAAGCAGAAGGGACTTTACCTCGTTGAACTTTCAGAAAACCATTTTAAGAACAGAGAATACAAAAAGACTCTTGAATTATTAAAACAAGCACATGTCATGTTCCAAAAAGGTTCTTATACAGAAGAAGCAGAGAAAACAAAGCAAAGATTCGCAGAAATTAAAGAAAAATTTTTTAAAAAGTCAAGTTAATAACGAATTAGCTTTTAATTTTTTTATAATGCTCATGATATGTGGGCCATCCCAATATACTTTTTTGCAGTTTGGGTTTAAGCATTGAAAAAACTCGTCATAATGTTTATAAGTCTCTGATTTAACACGATCTTCAATCAATTTCTTGTCTGTTATTTTCTTTAAACTTGAATTGCAAATAGAACATCGAGCATTTTCCATTGAAAAATTTAAATTTAAATTTAAATTATTTTTAAGTTGATGTAAGTAATTGTAAATTCCTTCGCCCTTTAAATAAAAACCACGCTCAGTAAAGCTCTTATAAAGGGGATAATCTTTTGTTATAATAATTCTGTTGTTTTTCTGAGCATAAATTACCAATTTTTCGTCCGGTACTGGACTAATTTTAAAATGTTCTTCTAAATCGTTGGCGTAAACTGTATCGAAGCCAAATATTCGCAAGAATCGCGTTAGTTTGCCGAGCATTGCATCTACTAAGAATTTCATCTCTATTATAATTATAAATGAACAATTATTTAAAACGTGTAATAGATTCTTTTTAGAAAAAAAGATTATTATTTGTTTTTTGCCTTGTCTAATTGTTTTTTCAGTTTAACAAAAAACTCAGGAGTGGAAAGTTGATATGGGATGGGATAACGCGTGCCTGCCTTATGGGTTTGGGCCATTCCTTCTATTATTAAATCGACAATTCCTAAGGGGATGGAAGCTATTAAATCTGTATCCGTTGCCATCCCAAAACGGCGATCGCCCAAGCATGGGAACGCGATTTGCAACTCTCCCGTGAGATACGCTTTTGATATTGTGTCCGCACAAACACCATCGCAAAATGTTGACATCGTGATTCTACCACCTTCCTTCCATAAAGCTCCTTGAATTATCCGCATGATTTGAGCTGAATTGCCCCATATCATGATGAAATCCGGATCAAAATCAACCCGATTTAAAGCACCTGAAACTACAGCGGAAAACTTACCTTGTTCAATTTTAGGCATTGATTTTGAAGTTTTTTTGGCCGCTTCTTTTGTCTCATTGTATCTTCCTATAAAGAAAGCTCCTGCCTCAAAAAGTTCTTGCGGTTTTTCAAAACCAAGCGCAATACTCGCAAGAGGACACAAATTATCTTCTTTCTTACATCCCATTGTCCACCCATAATACCTTGAATAGCTGAATATTTGGCAAAGTGCTATAGGTTTATCAAGTTTTTTCAAAAATTTTATTTTATTTAAATCTTCCTCTTGCTCAAGTAATTTTACTGCGATAGGAAATGTAGCTAATCTTAGAAACTTATTTAACTTCTCATCCAATTCTTTCCATTTAGGCATGAAATGACACGCTCTTAAATCATGTTCATTTTCTTTAAATAAATGCGTTAATTGTTTGAATTTTAATCATCAATTCTTTAAATATTTTCTCCATTCAATTTCATGAGAATCTTTTAAAAAAATCTCTTTTTTTATGAATTTTAACGACTTCTTTAATATTTTTAATGAATTTTAATTTAGAAAATGGAAAAAGATAAATAAAAATGTTTTAATATAAAATTCATTATTGAAACTTAAAAACTTAAATTTGTCATATTTCAGTTTCATAATTATGGTGTATGAGCTCGAATGGAAAAATCTCGCTTAAAAATAATGCCTGGTGCTGGTCCGTTTTATTACGATGGAAATAATAAAAAGAAAACGGGTATTTTAATGATTCCTGGTGGTGGTGGCGGAACTTGCGCCGATTTAAAACCTTTAGCCGAAGATTTAAATAGAGATAATGGATATGTTGTCCATGTTCCTTTATTACCTGGTTTTGGTACAACTCCAGAAGATTTAAGAAATACGACTATCTCAGCGTGGAAAGAAGCGTTATATAAAGAATTAGATTTAATTAAACAAAAATGCGAAAGAGTAATCGTTGGCGGGCATTCCTTGGGAGGTGTTTTCACGTTGATTTTAGCAGGTAATAACGATTTGGATGGAATCTTCACGATTAGCGCACCAACTGGACTTAACGGGATTGCCCCTAAATTAGTTCCAATTGTTAAATTTTTCATGAAATACCACGCAGTGAGTTCCAAAGAATTAAAAAAAGAAACTAATGGAAAATGGGTGGGCTATGACAAGATTCCCATTAATGTTGTGGCAAAATATAAGAATTTAATTAATGAAATGAAAGTTTTATTGCCCAAAATACGATGCCCTGCCATTTTTTTTCAAGGGCGCCTTGATTCGGTAATTAAGAAATCAAGCATGGATGAGATTTTTAATAAAATAGGGTCAAAAAAAAAAAAAAAATCTGGTTAGAAAATAACGATCATCCCATCTTATGCTGTCCAGATCACGAGCAAATTGTTTCAGAATTAATTACTTTTATAAACAATATTTAAAAAGTAGGATTTTAATAAAAATTTTTGAACATTGATAATACGCGAATTTACAGAAAAAGATATCGACGAGATCACGAGTCTAATGAAGAATCTTTGCAAATTAAAGGAACAAGAATTTGACGAAGAACGATGGCGAAATAGCTTAGAAAAAGAAATGAAAGAAAATGCGAGTTCAGAAGTTATAGTTGCTTTCAATAAAACTTCAAATCAAATACTTGGGATGGGTCATTGTTCTATTAAAATTTCGGATAATGGGATTCGATTTGGATATATCTCAAATTTAATTGTAAAGGAAGAAAAAAGAAGAACGGGCATTGGAGAAAAGATGATTTATCATATTATTGATTATTTTAAAAGGAATCACATTGAATCGATCAGATTGGCTTTAAAACCAAATTTGAATAAGGCCGCTACAACATTATTCGTGAAATTAGGCTTTAAAGAAATGATTCGCGTTTATGAATTAAGAATTTAACTTGAGAATATCGAGGCAAAAAACAACTCGTCCCCACTCAAAAAAATATTAGTATGGAATGTTTTATTAACTATTTAGATTAAAAAACTAAAATTTATTTCTTTAAATTTATTTATTTCTTTAGATTAATCAATATTTTTTAATTATTTTTTACTCTCAAAAGAGGAATATTACATGATTCAAAAGATAGAAAAAGGAAATTCTCTATTAGTAAAAGGTCCAACAAGAATAACCTTATTAAAAGGAAAAGTAGAAGTGTTTGGGAAGGAATTTATCCCAAAAAAAGAAGAGATTAATTCGAATTTGCCCGCACTTGAAGAGCAAAACATTTTAATAGCGCCGAGTGCGACTAGTTTTCCTTTACATGCCTTAGAGGATTCAAAAGTAGAGGTATATACAAATAACGAAAAGAACATTAAATTAATCAATAAGAATTCTATTAGTTCTGAATGGATCGAAATCAAGGATTCAATAATAGAGCAAATTCAAAAACGGAAAAACGACTCACCTTTGAAGATCATGGTACTGGGGATAAGCAGCGGAAAAACAACGCTTATCAAATATTTAGCGAATAATTTCATTAAAGAAGGATTAAAAGGAGGTTATCTTGATTCTGACTTAGGACAACAAGTCATTTACCTTCCTACTACGCTTAACATTGGAAAAATTGAAAATTATATCATTTCAAGCAAAGATATCAATACGGAACGGACAGTATTTATTGGCGCTACTTTTCCTAAAGGACATTTAAAATTTATATTATCTCTCTCTTGTAGGGAATTAATTGATGACTACTTTATGAATTTTAAGGAAGCAGACTTTTTATTAATAGACACGGATGGATGGATTCGTACATCGATAGGAATTGATTACAAAAACTTTTTTATAAAAACAGTAGAACCTGACATAATTATTACCTTTCACGACAAAGAAATAGAAGAATTAGACATAATAGTAGAAGAATCGTTAAGGTTAAATAAAGATACAAAAATTTATTCAATTAAGGAGCAAAATGAGTATTTTTTCGAAAAAGACAAGGAAGAAAGAAGATTTTTGAGGCAATCTCAATTTGCTAAGGTTTTTGAACAGTTTAGGAAAATAAGCATTCCTTTAGACGATATAAAATTTATAAAGAGAGATTTTGACGAAGAAAAAGAAGAAATAATTGAAGAAGAAATAGATATCAGAAAATTTGTTAACCTCCCATATCATTACGTTATAATTGCATTGATGACAGAAGAATCAGAAATTATAAAAATAGGCCTTTTATTCGTTATTAATATTGAGAAAAATTATATTTTATTATTTTCAGATTTTAATTATAAAGAACAGATTAAAATTAAGAAGATTTTAGTTGGTAGTCTTCGTTTAAGCATCAAAGGGAATCATCAAGGCTATCTATATATATAATTATTAATTTTTTTACTTTTTAATTAATTTAATATTTAAAATATAATTTCTTCATAGTTCTATTAATTTCCTAAATTTTTTTATTATCTAAGTTAAATTTATGAGAATAAGGATTTAATCTCTATTAAAAAACCTAA
>JAUWRB010000143.1 GCA_030610785.1 Promethearchaeota archaeon
TATTTTCTAATTCTAATAAATTACATGGCAATATTAATTGAAAAAAATTATCCTGTATTTACCATTGTTATCGATAATCCAGAAGTAAAAAACGCAGTAGATGGACCTACAGCTCAAGAATTGACTAATGCATTTAGAGAATTCGAAAACGATAAAACAGCTTTAGTTGCGGTATTATGGGGTTCTGATGGAATGTTTTGTTCGGGTGCTAATTTAAAGGCGATTACTGAAGGGCGAGGAAATATAATAGAAAAAGATGGAGATGGTCCGATGGGGCCAACGCGGATGTTTTTATCAAAGCCAGTAATCGCGGCAGTTGCAGGATACGCAGTTGCAGGAGGTCTTGAACTCGCAATATGGTGCGACATGCGCGTTGTTGAGAAAAATGCGATATTTGGAGTTTTTTGTCGTAGATTTGGTGTACCCCTTATTGATGGTGGTACCGTACGCCTTCCTAGGTTAATTGGTTTAAGCCGAGCCCTCGATATGGTATTAACAGGTCGACCAGTAACCGCTCAAGAAGCGTACGAGTGGGGTCTTGCTAATCGTGTTGTTGATGAAGGACAATCGCGCCCTGAAGCAGAGAAACTAGCAAGAGAAATTGCTGCTTTTCCTCAAGAATGCATGAAAAATGACAGAATGTCCGCTCATGAACAATTTGGAATGAACGCTAAAGACGCAATGGCAAACGAGTTTGAATACGGACTTAAAACTTTGGAAAGTGGTGAATATTTAGAAGGAAGTAGGGAGTTTACTCAAGGAAAGGGAAAACACGGAAAATTTAATCAATAAATCGTGAAATTACTATACATTCCTAATTATCTTTTCTTTTAAATGCTCAAGTTCAATATCTTTTTATTTACTTTTGATTATATAATTAATCATTTTAAAATAAAAATAATAATAATTCTTTTAATTAATAATTATCTTGAGGAATTTCAAGTCCTTTTCTGCGGATATAGTCCATGTTATCTCAACCATTTTCCCGCATTTCTTTTAATTTTTTCATTAAATTTCTTTTAACTTGCTCTTGGGGAATAATTCTACCCTTTTCAATATCTTCGTTTGCTTTCTTTAATTTTTGTGTAAAATGTAGACGATATATAATTTCCTCCATGGATACATTTTCTGGGAGTTTATCAATAATTTTTTTAGCTTCTTCTTTAATTTTACTCACGAACCATCACTATTTAATAAATGAATCTTCAAGCTTTTAAAATTTTTCATCTAATAATCCTCTATTTATTTTGATTTTCCTTGTGTTTTTACCTTTATTTCTTCATTTTGAGTATCAAAATTAGCAAGAGAAATTAGAAGGAAGTAAAGCGTTTATTCAAGGAAATGGAAAACACGGAAAATTTAATCAATAAGTTCAATATCTTTTTATTTAATCTTGATTATATAATTAATCATGAGTTTTTGGTATTTTTTTTCGGTATTATTGGAATTATTGTTATTTTAATTCTAATTTTTGGTTTTCCTCGAAAAAGAAATGTAAGGAAGCCCAGTATTGAAGGGCTTGACGATCCAGATGTTGCAAAAGCATTTGAAAAAATGACAAATTTTCTTCCTTTTAAACTTCTACGCCGAAAAGTAATATCTCAATTGAAAAAGTTGAACCCTGGTGGAGAATTAGCTGATATAGGCTGCGGCTCTGGAAATTTAATTATCCAAATTGCAGAAAAAATTTCAGGTCTTAATTTGGTTGGCATTGATATTTCTTCTGAAATACTTGAGCTTGCTAAAAAGCGAGCAATCGAAAAACAAGTGGATAAAAAAATCGAGTTTAAAATAGGGACTGTAGAAAATTTGCCTTTTCCAAATAATTCTGTTGATTTTATTGTAAGTACTCTCTCGCTACATCATTGGGTAGAACCAATAAAAGCTTTTAATGAATTTTATCGTGTTTTAAAAGAAAATGGAACTTTGTTAATCTTTGATTTTCACAGGGATTCGCGAAAATTATTTTACAGCTTTTTAGCATTTGTGACTAAAATAGTAGTTCCAAAGGCTTTAAAAAGGATTAATGAGCCTATAGGCTCACTTCAAGCAAGTTATACTCCCAACGAGGTATGCAGATCTTTCTCTCAAACTACTTTCCAAAGTCCTGAAATTAAATTGTTTCTTGCTTGGATGTTTATTATTGTTAAAAAAATTAGTTAATTCAATTCTAATATAAAAAGATTTGACACCATTAATTATAGCATTTTTGTGAAATCTCTTATTTTTGTTATCCATTATATTTTAAAATAAGAATTGAAAGAAAAAATGGTTCACATTTTTTCATTTCCTTTTATAAATGAACAAGTGCTTGTTATAAAACCTAATAACATTTATAAATAAGATTAGCAAATAATTCTAATATAAAGAAATCTATAAAAAAAAAAAATATTAGAGCATGAAAAAATTATGGAAATTCCTAAATGGCCAATAGATGATAATAAACCGTGGTTTAATTCGGGATTATGGCAAGAAGGTGTTCCCAAACACCCTGAATTTCCCGTAATAAGTATGGGGGATTGGTTTGATAAAAAAACTGACGCTAATGCTAATAAAAATGCGATTTGGTTTCTCAAAACCTTTATGAAATATAAAGACCTTAGAAAATATACGGATTTATTAGCAACCGTTCTCGCAGATAATGGTATTAAAAAGGGAGATGTAGTCGCCGTTTTACTCCCGAATAGTTTCCAATATACAATTTCATATTTCGCAACGGTAAAATTAGGTGCGATAGTTGCCCCAATGAATCCTACATATAAGCCCCTAGAGATATTAAATGTACTCAAGCAAGTGAAACCGAAGGCCCTAATTAGCATGGACGCAATGTATGGTTTAATTAAACCTATATCTGATCAATATAAGTTTGATTTTATTATTTCAACAAATATAGCAGATTTAGCCGCAATTCCTGGCCCAATTAAAAAAATGCTAATAAAAAAAGGAACTATTCCTAGCGGTGATGTTCCTGGTGCATTGATATTTTCAGAACTCGTAAATAAAAAAAAATTGAAGAATATTCCAAGTCTTCCTAAAGTCGAAATCGATCCTGTTAATGACACAGCGGTCTATTTGATGACGGGTGGAACAACAGGAGTGCCTAAGGTAGCTGAAATAACTCATTATAACTGTATATGTAATGCCATGCAAACCGAGATGTGGATGCCTAATCGTGCGCCTTTAATGGCATGTGTAGGTATTTTACCGATGTTTCACGCTTTTGGTCAAACAATTGTTCAAAATGTAGTCATCCAAGGTGGCGATTACAACATTTTATTTCCGAGACCACCTCCAATGGATGAACTCGTTGATACTATAATGAAAGTCGGACCCGAGGGCGGAACGATCGTTCCTGGTGTAGAAAACTTATTTATGGGTCTAACCCGCTATCTTGAAAAAAATCCAAATCCAAAACTAAAAGGGATGTTTCGCTTGTGCGTGAGTGGTGCTGGTCCGCTTCATAAACCAATTAAAGACAAATTTGAAGCTATTAGTGGCGGAAAATTAGTTGAAGCATACGGACTCACCGAAGTTACTACTGCTGCTAGTGCAGGACCATTTAACGATAAGGATGAGCCTGGAAAAATTGGTTTACCATATCCAGGAACAGATTGGGCAATTTTTGATCAAGATGATTTTAGCAAGGGTCCCCTTGAAGGTTTCGGAATAGATTATACAGGTGAGATTTGTATATGTGGACCACAAGTCATGAAAGGATATCTAAACAATCCAGAAGCCACAGCAGAAACTCTCAAGAAATGGGAGGGCCGTACATGGGTACTTACAGGAGATATTGGGTTTATGGACGAAAAGGGTCAAATTGAAATTCGCGATCGAAAGAAACAAATGATCAAGATGAAAGGATACTCTATTTTCCCAAAAGAAGTTGAAGAATTAATTGGTGGACATCTTGATGTCTTAGAAGTCGCAGTTGCGGGATTACCAGATCCAGAAACTGGAGAAATGGTAAAAGCTTGGGTTCAATTGAAGCCAGAATCCGAAGGAAAAATTACGGCAGAAGAATTAATTGCTTGGTGCAAGGAAAATATTACACACTACAAAGTTCCTAAACAAATTGACATAATCCACGAGATTCCTAAATCAATTATTGGAAAAGTGTTAAGGAGAACGCTTCAAGAAAAAGATCCCCTTTTTAAGAAATAAAATATTAAATTTCATTTTTTTTCTATTTTAATTAGTTTTATTAATTTTAGCATTAGTTTTTCCCTATTATTACTAACAACAAAGATAAACCAATAAAAAGTATAACTAAGTTATAAAAAAAAAATGATAAAATAAATAACTTATTTTTCTTTTGGCTCGTCTCTAGGTAATCTTTCGTTTACGGGTAAAAGAGGTTTAAATTTTTTATGAGGCTCATTTTGATACCAATAAGCAGTTGAAGACAGATCGTCTGATCGTTGATTTGCGTGTCCATGTTCAATTTTAACCACAATATTCTTATGGAAATAAATTGGATCTTCCACGTGATATCTATAATATGATATTTTCCCGCTCCAATTTTCTCCCCCCGGTAATGGAATGCCATGATAAGGAGAACAATAGTATTGAGCAGGGCACCACGCCGTGCAAAAGTAATCTTCCGTCCCCGTTCCATATAATATCGTCTCTCCGTCGTCAATTTCGATGTAATCGTCTCCTTCTCCCGGCCAATTATGTTTATCTGATACATAAAGGTTATGAATGTCCAAATGACAGCCAACGAAGTGCCCCTCTCCCTCTGCTTCCAAAATGACGTAATCGTTTTCGTGAGTGGGATTTTTCTTAATAAACATCTCCAATTTTCTTTTATGTCTATTGTAATCTTTTCCCTTGCAGGGATTTTCGCGTCTCCAAGTAACATGAAATCTACCATAAGAAGGATCAAGTTCTTCATATTCTTCATAATCTACATAGAAATAATTGACAAATTTTTTATCTGTTTCGTTCTCAACCTCAATTCTAGCACTTTTTGAATATGGCATTGGAAACCAGCAATTAAATCCTTTTCCATCTTGAGGTCCCATCGATAATGGCAAGCTCCAAAAATTAACTGCCTTACCGTGCCCTACGCCAAAGAAGTCTCCTATAGGGCATTCGACAGAGGGGTTTTCTTCGTCGTCCCACCACATTCGAATGACGACTTTCCTCAGATAATTGGGATCAGGTGATGCTAATGTCATCCATACATGTTTTATACATCCAGCACCTTTAATATAACAAACTTCATATTTTTCTTTTGGATCAATTCCCACAGTATCAACATTGGCACCAGTTTTATCGTAGCTTGAAACTCTCTTTCTTTTAACATCCTTTTTTATTTTAGCAAGATTCATTAAAGAATCAAAACCCATTTTCATATAATCATCAATTTTTTTTTTTTCAAATATTTATTTTAATGTAATATTTGATTTTTTATAAATTTCAATCGTGAAACATTTATATATTATTTAGATAGAATCTAAATTAATAATTTATAATCTTTTTTTAAAAAAGTTAAATAAATTAAAAACACACACACTTAAATAATAAGAGTTTGTATAAAAATGTCAAAACAATTAAAGCGAAAGGAATCGAATCTTTCAATAATCTCCTATAGCATGGCAGATTTACTAATTCAAACGATTGGAATAGCTTTCGGAGGTTTTTTCTTTATATTCTGGGAAACGGAGGTGGGATTAAATGTCTGGATCGTTACTCTTGCCTACACGATTTACGCAATTTGGAATGCTATAAATGATCCTCTTGTAGGGTATATCGCTGATCGTCCCAAGAAGTTTTGGACCCGGTATGGTAAACGTTTTCCTTGGATAATGATCTCTGCTATTCCTGCCATTCTCTTAATTGTAGCTATATTCGCTCCACCAAATATAGATCCCGTGAGTGGAGAATGGGTTTTATTCATATGGATTTTATTTTTTCTTTGCCTTTATGAATTGTTCGTCTCGATTTTTTCATTGAATCATGCAGCTTTGTTTCCTGATAGGTTTCGTTTAGATGCTGACAGGCGGAAGGTAGGGACAATTGGTAGGGCATTGACCCTAGTCGGATTAGCGTTGGGTTCCATTATCCCTCCCCTGCTTGTCACATACGGAGATCGCCAATCATACGCAACTATGGCTTGGGTCATTGCTGGTATTAGCGTAATATTGTTTTTTACGATCATACCGGGACACATCGAATCAAAAGAGATGAAGGATAGATATATCAGTGAACAAGATAATAAAGAAAGGGTTTCGTTCTTGGAAGCTCTCAAAATCGTGTTATCCTCAAAGAATTTTATAGCCCTGAATTTAGTCTTCCTCATGGATGCGTTAATCGGAGTAAGTCTTGTTGCGTCCATTCAATACCTGACTAAGTACATATTACTAGAGGAAGCGGGAACTTCTATTATTTTCATGGTCGCATTTATCTTAGGAGCTTTAGGATCTATTTTCTTTTGGTTACTTTTTGCTCAAAAGCTTAAAAATAACCGAAAAATGTTAATTATAGGGGTATTTCTTAACACAATCTTCTTGTTACCATTTATGTTCGTATATGGCATAATGGGTTTTGCTTTTGCTGCATTATTACTTGGTATTGGCGGAGGTGCATTAAGAGTTGGCCAAGATGCTGCCCTTGCAGATACAATTGATGAAGCTACTGTTAAAACGGGTCACCGCATAGAAGGTGCTTTTATGGGAGTACGTACCTTTTTCTTAAGATTAGCACTTGTTATCCAAGGATTAATTTTTGCTATCACGCACGAGTTAACGGGGTTTGACGCAACTGCTGATGTTCAAACTGAATTAGCAAAATTTGGAATTCTGGTGCACACGGCGTTAATTCCAATGATTCTTACACTTATAACATTGATTATTTTCTTATTTGTTTACGAATTAACACCAGAAAAAACAAAGGAGATCAAAGAGAAATTAAAAGAGTTAAATCTTTAATTAAATTTTTTTTTTTTTTTTTTTTCCAACCTAAATTTTGTTATGAATCTTTTTATTAGAAGAATTAGAGATTCAATTCATTTATTTTCTTTTTAATGAAATTCACTTTATCTGGAGTCAAATCATAAAATTTCCAAAATAAAAAAAGAGCCAGTATAGTACATATCATTGGTACAAGAGCTAGAGTAAATCGAATACCCCATTGTGCTAGTATAGTCTGCGTTTCTGCCTCTTTATTAAAGCCTGTAATTTCATGAATTCCCGCAAAAATGGCAGATAATGCAACAATTGAAAAGTTAACGAAAAATCCTCGAATTCCCATGTAAGTTGATTCATTTCGTTCGCCTGTTTTAACTACAAGCTCATCAAGCACATCAGCATTTATAGGCATTGATAAGATAGTATAAAATCCCGCTATGCAAAAGCCATATAGGAAAGCACTTATAAAAGCAAGCGTTAAATCGCTAACGAATATTAAAAAAAATTGGGTAAAAATTAAAAAAGTCCCTGTAATCATTAACATTTTTTTATTATTATTTATTTTATCCCCCAATTTTGTCCAAACTGGCATGGAAACAACAGCGCCAACCAAATAACATAGACTTATTAATCCAATTGCGATAGCAGGAGCATTAAAAACATATTTAACGATATACGGGAATGCCGCACCTACACTCTGCATGATAATTAGATTTAAAAAGAATATAATTGTAATAAGTACAAAATTTCGCTGTTTCATGGCATATTTCATCATTTTCAAGAAGGATTTATTATTTTTTTGATTTTTTGATTGATAATATTTATCAATTTCTTTTTTTTTTTCTCTAATGCCGTAAATAGTTAAAATCATGACAATAATAGCTATTATCATGCTATATAAAGCCATATAAGAATAAGTAAATCGATCATTAAATTTAATTAATAAAGCCGGAAAAATACTTCCAACTCCCATTGCAACAAATGCTATTGCCCCAATTATGCCAGAAGCCTTTCTTCTCTCCTTTTCTGTACGAAACTTCTTTGGAAATAAAGCACCATAATTAATTCCAAATATAGTGAAAAAAAAACTATATATACAAATGAAAATAGTGAACCAAATAAAGATTAACGCTTGATTTTCTTGCGGGTTCACTATTGGTGGAGAATATAAAAAATACAACGTGAGAAACCACGGAAATGCCGATATCATGATCCATGGGAAGTGTCTACCTAATGATTTAGTAAAGCGCGTTTCCTTA
Organism: Promethearchaeota archaeon; assembly: GCA_030610785.1. Lineage (GTDB taxonomy): Archaea > Asgardarchaeota > Lokiarchaeia > Sigyniarchaeales > SOKP01 > JAUWRB01. The sequence continues at coordinate 8,174 of JAUWRB010000143.1, forward strand.
TTTGTATAATATCCTAGAAGAGGAGAATTTAAAGCATTCCATATAGCATATATTGTATATCCTAATGTAATTAACCAACTATTTAAGCCTACTTCAATTTCATAAAAAAAAAAAATCCAACTTCCAAATACTGTACTTATAAATTCTTGTAGAAAACTACCACCACTGTAAGAGAAAATCTCTATATTTTTATGTTTTGAAGGAATTTCAGCAGACATTATCTTCTTGTTATAATGCTTTGATTTTTTTAAATATAGGGAAATAATATTTTTTATTGAAAATCTTTTCTATCTTAATAATTCATTGAAAACTTCCTATTTTTTTGAACTACCATGGCCTAAAGGCCATGGATTCCTAATTCGTTGACCGTTGCCTTAACGAAATAAGGTCTTACACGATCTCCAAAGGCGTGAATTCCCATCGTTCCAATGGTATTATCATTATTTTTAATGATCGTGATGTTATCTTTTTTTAGTAGTCTAATTCC
>JAUWRB010000077.1 GCA_030610785.1 Promethearchaeota archaeon
ATACAATATGTGAGCTTGCTAAAGATTTTAAATATGAAAAAAAAGGAAAAGCTTTCTTTCATAGAGAAGGTGCTTCTTGGTTTAGAGTGAGTTCACACACATTTAGATTAAGAGATTATCATCGTATAATATTAAGAAAAAAATAATTGTCTTCTATTATTTTTATTAGATTTAAAATTTGAGTTTGCTTCTTTTTATATTGAGAATCTAACTATAGGAATAATATGTTGCTTTTTTTCTTTTAATTTTTTTATATTTCCTTGATCATAATCTTAAATATTAAGATTATTAATTAACTCTCAAAAAAGACAACTAAGCAATTGGGTGGTTGATTATTTGAAAAATTTAAATATCTTAATTATTTTTGAATTAAAAATTTTTTTACTTGCTGAAAGAAATATTTTTTTCATAACTTAAAATATAATAAACATGAGCTCTTGCTTATTTTTTGGCATTCCGACAAAGCCTTAAGTTTAATAATTCGAATCAAATTATTATTAATAGAAAATTTTATTAAATAATCTAACGAAAAATATAGAGGAAAATGTCTTATTTAGATGAATTAAAAAATTATAATCAAGTCAAAATCTTAGGATTTTTTTAACATATTGTGAAAAATTTATTTTATATTAATACATATTTTTTTTACTAAAGACAAGAAGAGTGATTTTTATTATGGCAGAAAAAATTAATCAAGAATTTGAAGAACTTATTAAATTGGGAGAGAAAGTTGGGATTTCTGAATTAATGGAGGTATATGGAAATTTCCAAGAATATATTAATGCCAGTACAGAATATTTTGAACTTTTTGAACCTAAATTCTCACTATCTACAACAGATTTTACTTATATAACAAAAGAGGAAAATGTCTTATTTAGATGAATTAAAAAATCGATATCCTATTCGTAGAACTATTCTAATTATTGTAATTTTAGCAATAGTTTTGGTTATTGTTTTTCTTTTTTCGCCATTAATATGCGACCTAATATTTGGAGGAGAACCTAGAGTTCCATCAGAACAACTACATGGTTCATTTCTTCTTGTTTTAATATTGAATCAAAAAAACAGAAATTTAACTTAATAATTTTTTACTATGTTGAGAAAGAAAATTAGTAAAACTCTGTGATTATTTTAATTCTGACCCGCACATTTCACAAAATTTTTGATTATTATCCTTAATCTTTGCCCCACAATTCTTGCATTGTTTTAATCGTTTTGGCGCTTTTTCTCTTGCCTTCCTATATTTATCGTAATCCCCTTGAGGATTTATCTCTTTTTCCAAGTTAGTCATGGATTCTTTTAACCATATCATGAACAAGTATTTTTCCGTATCTTCTACCGTTCTAAAAGCCGTATAATCAACTCTTTTTTTATCTGGAGCCTTTAAAAACGTTTGATCTCCAATTTCTAGAAAGGTGTTGTAAAACATTATTCCATCGTATATCAATTTTTTAATTGAATCTTTTTTTTCAATCTCATACGCTAAATCAAATCCACTTGCTCCATTTTCTATCATTTTTAACAAATTTTTTAAAAATTTTAATTTGTTAGATAAGACTTTTTTATGTTCTTTTTTATGCATTTTATCTGATACTTTAAACTTTAATTCATCCATTGGTAATTCTTTTGCTTCTTTTTTTTGTTTTCTTTGTTTTTCAATCTTTTCTTTTAATTTATTTAGTTGGCTCGAAATCCTCATGATACTAAAAAATATTTTGCCATTTTTTTTTTTTTCAAAAACTTTAAGGCATTAATTAATATCTCCACGCATGTTTTTAAAAAGGTTAATATATTTTTAAAAAACTCCTTGATTAATCACTCCATGAATACGCTTAAAAATGAACCAAAAATATCAAATTACTTTATAATATACTTCAGCTTAGAAATTATCATTTCTCCTTATAGATCTTATTCAACATCTGTATAAAAAATTATGCAATCTCTATGAAAAATTCAAATAAAAGTAGGTTAAACATCTTATCCGGACTTAAATTTTTAAATATTTCCGGTATAATATATTTAAATATTTCGGTCTAAAAAGATATATAATTAAATATGTGCTAATATAATATAACTTTAATTAGATTTTAAAAAATATTTATAAAAAGATAAATGGACAGAATTTATGCCGCAAAATAATTCTAAAGTAGGAAAAAAACAAGAAGAAAATAATAAAGCAAAGGAATCTAAAGAAAAGAGTATTTATGTAAAAGTTTCTGATGAAACGAGAAATATAATTGATAAATATAAAGGAGAGGGAAAGACAATCTCAAGTATTATTGAAGAAGCTATTAATATATACGATAAATATGGTGGTATAATCGATAAATTTGGCAATAATCTTAATGAAATAGAAGAAGCTATTAAACTTTTAGATAAATATAAAAATCCCGAAAAGGCAGAGGATAAGGAATTGTGGAGTAGAGCAAGAGATGAAATGAAAATGGTTCTCATTGGAAAAACAACTTTCAATCAACTTATAGCAGCAGCAGAAGCTCCAAAAGAAAGTCTAGATAAACCTTTCAAGAAAAATGTCGCCTTCGATATTATTTTATGGTATACAGGAAAACCCTTAAAGAGTCTCACTTTAGAAGAAATATTAAATACCATAAAAAAAATGTGGGTCGTTGCCAATTATTTTTACATTATTGATATCAAAAAGGAGAATGAAAACGAGTATCATCTCCTCTTTAAACATCGGCAAAATAAACGTTTTAGTAATTATTGGCTTGGTTATTTCACAGAATTGTTTAGTTCAGAAGAATTGGCGTTTAAATGCTCGCTTGAAGGTCAAGCGTTTGATGAGACCTTGTCGATATCGATAAAGGTAGCCCCAAAAAAATAAAAAGAAATCAATATAATAAAGATATACTAGAATATCAATAAAACCTTACTTTTTTCATATCTTCTACATGTTACACCTTTAAATAAACCCTCGTGATTTCTTCATGTTACATGGAGACGGTTACTAATTTGATCGATTTCATAAAAGACGAGTTCGTTCCCGAACCAAAACAGATACCCGAACGAATTAAAAAGGACCTGACACTCGATTTAGATGATATTTTTTGCCCTTTTTGTGGACGGCCCCTCGAATATTATTTCACGAACAAGCCAAGGCTTCTCATCACCATTAAATATGACATCACCTTGCGGGTGGTACATCAAAGATGCGTGAATGAAGAATGCATTGCTGCTGCTTCAAATAGGAGTTTTTATAACCCTTCTTTGGACATGTACATGTTGCCTAAAAAAATGTATGCCATGGATGTCGTCCTCTTGATCGGTTACCTCATCCAACAAGAAAACAAGACGGAAGAAGAAGCGGCGAATTACCTGCTAGAAGAGCATGGAATCAGGATTAGCCAGCCGAGTGTGAACAAGTACAAGCGAATAGCCTTGGCATTAGGAGAGGCGCTCATCGTGGGGAATGCCGAGAGAATCAAGAGCGGTCTGGACAAAATGCCCTTTAGGGTATACTCAATTGATGGTCTTAGTTCAAATAGGAGCAGGACTTTATTTATCATCCGAGATTTGATTAGCGGTGCCGTTTTAGGGTCGGCACTTCTTGACAAGCACGATGCCGAAGCCATTCACGATTTCATGGATGCCGTGTTTCAAAAATTTGGAGTTCCTGATTACATGGTAGGCGATGGCGAGCGGGGGCTAATAGCCGCAGTGCGCAAGTATTATAGCGACATTCCATACCAGTACTGCCAGCGGCATTTTTTGAATAACTTGGGTGTAGATTTAATGGAAGACCTCTACAAGGCTTTAAAAAAAAACTAAATCGGAAAGGCGCCCTAAAGCAAGTAAGGGAGTTAAAACAAGCTCTCATCGAGCAGATTAATTCCCTTGAACCCCCTCCCTCCCTTAGACTATTCCTACAAAAGGTTTTCGACCTTTTAGAGATTTCCGAGTCGTTATTATCACGCTCATCCAAGAATGTTTTTCCCTTCCATCTTAAACACGTCGAACTCTATTGGCAGCTTTTTGATCTTTCTAAAAATGTGAGCTCGAACCTCGATATAATAAGGTCGGTGTCGGGATACGTGAGCGTTGACCTTCAATTTTTAAAAGATTGTCTCAATGAGTTAAACAAGGTAATCAGAAGGATCGTTGATAATGCCTCCATTTCTAAAATAGTCCTCAAATTGGAGGAAATTTTTGCGGTATTTCAGGAGATTAGAATTATCCTCGGGCAGACGGATAAAACAGGAAAAGAAATAAAAGAAGAGATAACTACTCTCGTCATTTCGCTTCAATCTAACGATTTTCCTGCGGGGGTTTACAAGATCGTGGAAAAACGGTTTAGAATGTACGAGAACGAGCTTTATATCTGTTATGATAATAAATACGTGCCCCGCACGAATAATGACCTAGAAGATTTTAACAACCGCTTAAAACGACCCATACGAAAGGGACAAGGCAGGAAGCAATCGTGGTTTTACGTGGAACATCAAGGGGAATCTGCCACGTATTATCACAACCTCTTAAACGCCCCGCACGTGGTGGGCGGTGCCGACATCTCGTGGACTTCCGAACAAACGCCTCTCGAGCGGATCGGCGTGTTAGATACCGTTTCGGTCACCAATATCATGAACTTGATTGATAGGGAATACCTGTTCAAGAGCATTGTTAAAAACGATAAGCTTTACACGGTTCACCGTTGGACGAGAAAGATTTTCAAGCAAGGGTTAGAAAAGTGCTTGGAGTGGCACGATGAAGAATTGAGAGCACTTGCAAAAAGCATTATTTCAGAAGAAAAAAGTATTATAGGATGTGATTCTAGTACAACATTATAATATTGAAAGAAATCTATTTTTTTAATAAAATCACGAATATAAGTTTAAAACATATTTATTCTTATTTTAATAATGAATTATTTGAATAAAAAATATCTATTATCGGCCGTTAAGGATTGCACGACACTCATTGAATTAAATAATTCTGATGGAAGTTCTATTATTATATCTGAATATGGTGGGCGTCCTTTAGGCTTCTTTCCTAAAAAGGATTGTTATAGCTTATTATGGATTAATCCTGATATAAAAAATGCTATAAAAACAAGAAATCGTTCAATTGGAGGAGAAAGATACTGGATTAGTCCTGAAAGAGATTATTTTTATAAGAAACCTGAAACCTGGGAGGAATGGTTCTGTCCAGAAAGTTTGGATCCCGCTAATTATGAAATTAAATCAAGTTCAAGTGATTCTTGCGTTGTTTCAAGCAAGCTCTCTATAGTAAATCAAACAACTAAAGATAAATATGAAGGTAAAATAACCCGAAAATTCAAGCTTATAAAGGAACCAACGCCAACGGGACTTAATTATTGCGGTATTGAGTTTTTAGACGAATGCGTTTTAAATAAAAAAAATCTTAAAATTAACGGATGGACTTTAGCAAATATAATTAGTGGAGGTCCTGATAATCCTGGAACTGTCTTGATACCAACAAAACCAAATCCTAAACCCCTTTCATACTTTCGAATCATTCCCGACGATCGCCTCAAGATCGGAGAAAACCACGTTGAATTTAAAATAGATGTGGACGATATATATAAGTTAGCAATTCGTCCTGAAGATATCGATTTTACAAAACCAGCTAAAATCGGTTATGTTCTTAAAATGCCAGAATCGGAAGAATATGGGTTTTTAGTAAAAATTTCAGAGGATATTCCTAAGAGTCAAAGTGAATGCTTTGATGTTGCGAGAGACCACCCCGATTCTGAAATAGGAATTATTCAATCGTATAATTCAGAATCTCCGGATAAGCCACTATTAAAATATGGAGAAATTGAGCTTCAATTAAATCCTTTCAAAACAATTGATGGTAATTCTCAAGGATTTGCCAAACATCAATTATTTGGATATATTGGCTCTAAAGAGGAGATTTTAAACACAGTGGAAAAATATCTCGGAATTAAAGAACCAATATTGTTTTAAAAGTCATTTCAGAGCTATAATTTACTCTTCCAAAAATTCATTTTATTTTTTAATTGTTCTATTTCAGATTGGTTTAATTTTTCCATTGTATTTTTAAGATTGGAACTGCTTAAATTTATTTGTCTTAAGACGCTCGAATAACCTTTTTTTTCAACTATATCGTCTCTTAGTTTTTCTAATAAGGAAGATATTTCATGTCCCGTTATTTTATCGAGATTATTTATTATACTATCGAATTGATTTGAAAGAGAATCTGTGCCCCCTAATCTTGATTCATTAAGATCGGCTGAGATGGTTGTTTTTTGTGGTTGTATTTCTTTTTTTTCCCGAGAAGGAATTTGTGAAGGTGTTGATTGAATCATGGTTTTTAATTGTTGCATTACCGGTTTTAATTCAGGTTCTTTTTTATCCATTATTTCAATTTCCGATTTTAATTGAGGTTCAAGCGGTAATGGAACAGATTTTTGAGTTATTTGGGGTTTTTTAGGAATTTGAACAGGTTGTTGAGAAATTTGTGCTATTGATGGTTTTTTAATAGGTTCTTTAATAGGTTCTTTTGTCCACTGTTGTTTCTCTATAAACGAAATTTCTCCATGAGAGAATTTCTTGCTTTGAATCCATACATCTTCTAACATTCCTGCAAATAATTTAACATGTTCCTCTAAAACAGAACCCATTCCCGCTATTTGTATTATGCCCGTTTCTGTTTTAGATACAACGCAAACCACAACTTCTTCAAAATCTTTATTAATCGACCAAATATTTTCTCTTGGATAATGTCTTAAATCTATGTTAATATATTGTGCAATATGATTTAGTTTTGATTGATCTTCGGGATCAGAAATGTCGAAATTGGTTGATATTCTGACATTCACGTGTTTTTTAACCTTAGAAAGTGCTATAACATCAACATTCTCTAATTTGGGCGCAATCACATGAAGTCTCATTTTAACCCTAGATATTGCGTCGTTAATATGTGCCATCATTCCCTCAGCACTTCTCACGAACCAAACATCTTTAAAACTAAGCATCGAAGCTTTTTTTGAGCGTTCCCAGAATTCTCTCATTGTCGCTTCAGACATTTCTAATTGTTTATAAATTTTTCTTATTATATCATCTTGAAGCGTTTCTAACACTTCTTTTTTGAATAGGTTTTTTAAATTTTCAATTCCCGAAACAATATCTTGGTAAACACCGGAAATTCGAAAATCTAAGTCTTCTAAAGTGCCAATCAAACCTGCTTCAATATCCGAGAATGTAGATCCTAAATCCGTGCTAATTTCACCTGCAGTATCAGAAAGGCTTCCCAATTGATCTATTACTTGATTTAACATGGTTTGTGTGGATTGAACGAATTTATCACGAAAATAAACTGTCATTTCCGAAAATTGATTAGATATAACTCGAGAGACTATTTTTTCGGCAAAATTTTTTAACGCACCGATTCGAAATTGTTTTTCAAAAGCTTTTGATATTTCAGACTTAATTTTTTCCTTTAGCCCTTCCATTTTTTCAAATTCTTTTTCAATTTCAGCGGGTACAATTTCTCTTAAATTTACAATGAATTTTTTAATATTTTGAAATTTTTTGATTTGTTCAAGTTCCTTTTCAAATTTTTGAAATTGTTTTTTTATTTGATTAGGTAATGTTGTTTTCATTTCTTGAACGTAATTACGATATTCTTCAATTTGTTGAAGTTTTGCCGTTTGATCTTCTATTTTTTTAAATCGGAGTTGTAAAGTTTGTGGAGTTGATTGCTGTAAATCCATTATTGAATTCTTAAATTGACTTATTTGATTTAATAATGCGGCATATGGAGGTAAGGCAACGTAAAAAGGTGTTTTACCGGGAATTTCCCTTACAAGTCCTTTATCAAATAAATTTTTTGCAATCTCTACTGCTCTTTCTTCTGGAACCCGTGATAGAAGGGCAATCTCCCCGATCATGACAGGCCCCCTACCAATTATGTTAAAATAGCTATCAATTTCATCGTGTGCTAAGCCAATAAGTTCTAATACTTTTTTGGTTGACGAATTTTCTTCATTAGACATGTTTTTTATTAACACCTGCTCATTCTTTTATTATTTTTTTTTCTTTTTCTTTAGAAATTTCTCCTTGAATGGCTTTTATCTTAGCATTCTTTTCTTTACTAATTTCTTTTAATTTCGAGCTAAGAATTTTTGATTTTTCTTTTTTTAATGTATTAAACTCTTCTGTTAAAGACTTTACGGATGTTTTAAATTCCTTGGTTTTTAAGTTCCATTCGACGAGTTTTTCATTTGAGTAGTTTAATTTTTTTTGTTCGTAAGTCAATTTGTCTTCAATCTCGGTGATTTTTACATCATGTTCGGCATTAATCTCGTCTTTAGCGGAAATTTCTTCTCTTGTGGCTTCCTCTTCTACACGAGCAATTTCATCTTTTTTTTCTTTTATTTTTCGTTGAATCTCTAAACTTGAACCTGAGAAATCTTCTTGTTTTAACTTAATTTTTTTCGACTCGCTAACTTTTTCGGTTTTTATAACTTTTTCTTTTTTAGCTTTTCTGACTTTACTAACTTTTATACCGCCTTTCTTGGGTTTAGTATATGATTTTTCAAGTAATTCTAAATGCTTAATTGCTACTTCTTTTTTCAATTTTCCTTCTATTTGATCGCGCCGTATTTGTTCTATAATGTATTCCGGAAAAAAGGATTGAACCGAAATTTCCGTTAATAAAAATACCCATTCAATGTTTTTATTATCTTTCACGATTGTTATTATTTTATCTTCTTCCATTAATTTTAGCATTTCTATAACTTTCTTAGAACCTTCTCCCGGCCCTTTAGGAATTTTATTTAAAGGGTAAGCTCTCTCCCTAAATAACGCAATATAATCAAATTTATCGGGATTTATCATGTTAAGAGCAATAACTAAATTATCTTCGAGCGTTGGGTTATAATTAGAAAAAAATTCCTTGACATTTTCAAGATATGATTTAGCTAAGATAGAGTTTGGAAGGTCCTTTTTTGCGTTTTCAACTAATTTGATTACTGGTGCCCTTGATATTGTAAAATCCGAAATTAAAAATAAAAGAATGTCTGAAAAACCTTCAATCCAATCTTGCTTTACCAAATCAGTTTTAATAAAAGGATCTAACGTGATTTCAAAATTAGATATTATCGTGTCTAATTTTTCTTCTAATAACGTTTGTAATTCCTTCCTAGACCGAGCTCTTTCTTGTAAAAGCGCTAAAATTGCCTTTCCCCTTTCAGTACTATAAATTTGCGCCATCCTCTGCTCTTTAGTCATGTTTTTTAAGCGGTCTAAAAGAAATAAAGCGTTTTTCAAGTATATTTTTAATTTCTCTATAATTTCATAAGTTTCTGAAATGTTAGTTCCCATTTGATTGAGATATTTTAAGATTTCACCATTAATTTCTCGAATTACCGCCTCACCGAACATGTCGGGGTCTTCCCCTAACTCTAACATCAAATTGATCATTAAAGGTACCTCCGATTCCATGCCGGTAAAATAACTCGAGACATTTGACCGTGCTCTTTCTAATCTCACTAATACATTTCCCGCCTCTCCTGCGCCTGTTATGTGGGCGTAAAAGATTCGCATCATATCGTCCAAATCAACGGTTATTTGTTCAGGATAACAAACTGGGGCGATTAATCCCTCATCTTCCGTCCATTGCGTGATTATATATCCTTTCGGCATTTATTTTTCACTTTTATTAATTCCCTTTATTTTTTCTACTTTACCCGTTTTTTCCGGGATAATAGAATCAAAATTCAATATTTTTATTTGTTCTTTAGAACCATTTTTAATAAGTTCTTGTCGCTTTTTGAGTAATATCTGTTTGGCTGTTTTTCCTTTTTTAATTTTTTTTCTTAATTTTCTCATCTTTCTTACAATTGGAGGATATTTGAAGTGTGTTTGATACAGACTAAATGTAATGACGAGACCCGCAATCGATGCAATTAAGATAATAATAAGCAAGGTCCAATCGACCCCCGGTTCATCGGGTATTATTATAACATATGAAATATCAAGAGAAACCTCATCTATTAAGACAATAATAGTCCGATTCAATCCAAAATCATCTGCTAGAAAAACTTGAAGCGAAAGATTCACATCGTCTGAAATTAAATAAGTGACATTAAATCCATTTGATTTTATTTTCTGGAAAGAGGTAGTAGCTGAACTTAATTTGATTGTTTCTGTATGTTCTTTATTATTAATAAAAACTTTTATTTCAGAATTGGGTGATGAGGTAGACCAATCTTGATTAACTTTATATTTAAAGTTAAGCATAGCATTCGATATTATGACTCTATTTGGACTAAGATCACTAATTTTATCTCCATCTTGATTCCAAGATACGAAAGTTAATTTATTTATCTTTTTTTCGTAAGAAAAAGTTAAATTACAAGATTTAATGCGTAGGTCGTCCCAATGATCGTGATCAGAAGCAGGAATATTATCTTCGCAGAAAATATCTATTCCTAGAGTTATTGTAAAATTATAATGATTAATTTCAAAAACAGATGTCAAGGCATCAATCAAGCTTTTTTCTGATGCTCTCAATGTTTTATCTGTTATATTTAAAATTTCTTCATATGTAGGAAGATTTCTTTGTCCTAGATAAATTGTTTTAAAATATACAACTTCTATTGGAAATTTTTTGTCTACATCTGAAATTAAGACATAAAATCTTACCGAATCCCCAATAGTGAAACCTATATTATTATCATTTGGAGTATCAATGTTACTATCAACACTTGCATTGATGACGATTTTTAAGTCAGCAGATGTAATTATATATTCTGACATATCAACTGGCATGGTAATGTTTCTATCCCAATGTACACTTGGAGTTTGTAAAGCATCATTATCATCCCAAGTATGAGAAATATAACAGCCACACGAATCAATTTTGTAGATATCGGGAAAAGCCGGGAAAGCAGTATTATTCACAGCTGTCCAACCATATGGATAATTAACACTTATATTTTTAGGTATACCAGAAATATTTGAAAATGTTCCTTGCTCCCCCAAAACCTTAAAATTTGCCTGTTCTCCACTCGTAGTTGCCTGTACATCTGATTTTTCGCCCTCCTCTATTGAATACCATGTCAGTCCTATTGGAGATGTAAAATTAGGATTTTCAATCCATTGTTTTGTACCATTAACCTCAGAAGAAACTAAAATATTTCCTTGGTATTGTTTATCTAATAAGTTCTTTTTTATTGAATTAACATAATAAATTTGAAAAATAAATAAAGAAATTGTAAATAATACTATTATGTATGCTTTACATTGAGTTTTGTTTTTTAATAATTTCTTCAATTTTCCAACCTTAAAAATGATTAATTAGAGAGATTGTCATCTTCTTTTTTTATTTCTTTAATTTTTTCAACTTTAACCACCTTTTTTGGGCTAATAGTATCAAAATTTAATATTTTTATTTGTTCTTTAGAACCATTTTTTACAAGTTCTTCTCGCTTTTTTGTTAATACCTTTTTAGATGTTTTTCCTTTTCTAATTTTTTTTCTTAACTTTCTTATCTTTCTTACAATTGGAGGATATTTGAAATGAGTTTGATACAAACTAAATGTAATGACGAGACCCGCAATCAACGCAATTAAAACAATAATTAAAAGTGTCCAATCAACCCCTGGCTCATCGAGTATTATTATAATATACGAAATATCAAGATAAACATCGTCAATTGAAATATTAATTGACTGACTTAATCCGAATTCATCTGCCAGAAAAAGTTGAATTGAAAGAGATATTTTTTTATCGGTTGGAATCAAAGAAGTAATATCAAAACCACCTAATTTTGCTTCCTGAAATGAAGAATTACCTTTACTTAATTTTATAGTCTCTGTATGTTTATTACCATTAATTAATATTCTAATTTCAGAGTTTTGAGATTCTGTATATTTAAGCCAGTCACGATCAACTTTATATTTAAAGTTTAGGCTAGCATCAGAAACAATTATCGTACTATCATTAAGATCACTAATTTTTTTTCCACTTTGAACCCAAGATATGGAAGTAAATTGGTCAATCTTTTTTTTATAATTTGTTGTGAGGCTAAAATTTTTAATGAGTAAATTACTCCAATAATCATCATCCGAACCCCAATTATCTGAGCACCAAATTCTCATTCCTAAAGTTATTATAAAATTAGTAGGATTATTCTCTAAAACTGATGAAAGATAATATTTTAATAATTCTTCTGGTACTGTAAACATGCATGTATCATTCAAATCAGTAACCGCTGGTGTTGGACCGCTTGCGTCTTGTCCTAAATTAGTTGTTTGATTATATGCTACTTCATAAATCTTATTTTTTTCTATATCAGAAATTAAAACAAAAAATCTTACATAATCATAAAAGCCATCATAGCCAGGAGCAACTGAATCACCTGGACAATCTACATTTGCATTAACAGTTGCATTAATAAATGATTTGAGAGACGCAAAAGTAATTATATAATCTGACATGTTAATATTATCCCCCATATCAGCAATTTTTTCCCATTGTATTTTTGAAGATTGATTTAATTGATTCACACCCTCATCCCATAAATGACTAACCCAACAACCTTCTGAACGAATTCTATAATGATACGGGTGTGATAAATTATCACTATTTTCAACAGCATTCCAAGATTCATTGTTAGGAACTTCGCTTATTTCATGTTCTCCATAATCTCCAAAAACAATAAAGTTGGCATGACCTCCGCCTATAGTTGCATTAACATCAGATTTATATTCTTCTTTACCCCAGCTTTGACCCCAAGACTTTTCAGTG
>JAUWRB010000080.1 GCA_030610785.1 Promethearchaeota archaeon
GGTGCCCCTAATATAGGGTGTTTTATCCCTAGCATGCGTGTTACATCTGTTTCAATCATTTTTAAATCACTTATCTTTTTTGTTTTCTTTTTTATTATATAATTATTAAATTTAAATAATTGATAAAAAAATAAATTTGATTTTATTCATAAATTATTGTTAAAATTTATGGGTTTTTTGTCTTTTTAAAATAATCTAAGATAGATTTTGAAATTAAAAAATCTAATCAATGAAAGGAAATTTTTAATCTCAAAAATAATTTTTAATTATTAATAAAATAATTCATAAGTGATAAAAAAAATGATAAAAACTCGTATTACAGAAATGTTAGGGATAAAATATCCGATAATTTCTGCACCAATGGGTCCTTTTTACACCACGGAGCTGACAATAGCGACTTCAGAAGCAGGAGGGCTAGGAACGCTAAGCCACGCAACACTATTAAAGAAAAATTCAATAAAAGACATGAAAGAACAAATAGAACACGTGATAGAGGGCACAGATAAACCATTTGGGGTCAACGTGAGGACGGCAAGGGTTCAGACTGATCATAAAATCCTGTTGAGAAAAATTGCAGAATGGCGCAAGAAAAATCCAAAAATTAGAGAGCAATTAGTTTATGGCTTAACAAGTGCGGGAGGTTCCAGAATCGCAAGTAAATTATGGAAAAAATCAGCTCCCGATATGTATCATTTTCATGTTGCGCCGGCTTTATGGTTAGTGGATAAAGTATATGATTCAGGATGCGACGGTGTTGTTGCTACTGGAACAGAAGGCGGTGGACATCAAAGCTACGAAGGGATTTCAACTTTAGTTTTAGTAGCCCAATGTGCTCAAAAGTATCCAGATAAACCATTAATAGCCTGTGGAGGCTTTGCTACACCTGAAGGAGTAGCATCGGGTTTAGCGATGGGTGCTGACGCTATTGCGATGGGAACACGATTTATAGCATCAAATCAGAGCGAATTTCACCCTAATTATAAAGCGCTTATTCCTCCTGCTACGGCTAGAGATACTATTCTCACCACGGGAGGATTTGGACCAATACGATTGTTAAAAAATAAATATTGCCTTGAACACGGTGAAGTAGTATCAAAAGAAGAAAAAATCGTTCAAGAATCAGCTTACGACTTAGACGGATTCTTAGAAGACTTACATAAATACATGATCGTTTATACTGATGGTGATGTTGTAAATGGGGCAATTCCAGTCGGGCAAACAGTCGGTTTAATCGATTCTTTAATGGATGTAGATGATATAGTAACTACTTTCACAAAAGAAGCTGAAAAAAAGTTAAAAAACCTTGTTTCTAAAATCTCTTAAGACTTTAAGGTAATAAACCTAATCATTTCATAAGATTTTTTTTTTTAATATCTTTTTTGAATCATAAAAAATTACTCCTTTTATCAAATTAAGTGATTCATAGAAAAATATAAAAAAAAATGAAATCAGCGTCTAAAAATTTACAAAGAAAGTTTGAAGAATTATCAAAATTAGCTTATAAAGCAATAACCATATTATCTCGTTGTAAATCTTGCGGAACATGTGTAAGATTTTGTCCTTTAAAAATAAGAAAGTTTAATTCTGAAGGAAAAGCCATAACTATTTTTTCAGAACAGTCTTGTGGTGGATGTTCAGTATGCTATCATAGATGTCCTCAAAAAGCTATAAGACTGGTCCCTTATCAAAAAAAAAAATTAGAAATTTTTAAAAAAAAAAAAAAAAGAGTTATTTAAATAAAATTATTCCCTCAATTCTCGCCTTAAAATCTTTCCAACAACAGATTTCGGTAATTCCGGTATGATTTCGATTATTCGAGGATATTTATAAGCAGAAATGTTCTCCTTTGCCCATTTCATAATATCTTCTTCAGTAATTTTTCCTTGATATTCAGGTTTTAAAGATATGTAAGCTTTAATATTTTCTCCAACTTCAGGATCAGGCACGCCTATTACACCAACCTCGTTAATATAATCCAGTTGATATAACAGATCTTCTACTTCCCTTGGAAATACAGAATGTGCCTTGTATTTAATCATATCTCGCTTTCGATCCTTGATATGCAAATAGCCATCTTTGTCAAAACACCCTATATCGGCAGTATAATACCACATTCTTCCCTTAGAGTCCTTTCTTAACGCATATTCAGTAGCTTCTGGTCTATTTAAATAACCTAAGAATACCTGTGGGCCACATGCGCAAATTTCACCGATATATTGAGCCTCATCTGCACCGCAATTTTCACAACTATCGTTAGGACATTGAGGTAAAATTTTTTTACCATCTTCAGCATCAACTATTTTTATTAACGTGTCAGATACGGGAAATCCAACCGTATTTTCTTTATATTTATGGAAGGGTGTAGCTGTTATAATAGGGCTCGTTTCACTCATGCCAAAACCCTCGATTATCAATGCACCAGTTAGTTCCTCAAATTTTTTTTTTACTTCTAACGGTAAAGGTGCCGCACCACTTAGACATGCTATTAATGAATTTAATTTCCCTTTATATTTTCCTGAATCTTTATCAAGGCATATTTTTTGCCATAATGTGGGGACTCCTGGTCCAAAGGTTGCTCCCTCTTGTTGAATTAATTTTAATATTTTTGATAATTTTTCTGGAGGAGCCGGAAATAATATTAATTCATAACCATTTGAAATTCCAAGGTTCATTGCTACTGATAACGCAAATTCGTGGGCTAACGGTAAGACAACGAACATTCCTCCTTTACCAAGAGTATCATTTATTTGCGGTAATTGAGTTTGTGCCCAAACGCGCGCTTGCTCGGCATTTACTACAAAATTATAATGTGTCATCATGCAACCCTTTGGAAGTCCTGTAGTTCCGCCAGTATAAATAAGCGTTGAAATATCTTCCTTAGGATTAATTTTTACGTCTGGCAGATTAATCGGAATGCCATTTTTTAAGACTTCTTGGAATTTGTGAACATTTACATCTCCAATTTTAGTTGGCCACTCTTTCATTCGCGGAACCTTTCCTAACGCAGTTCCTAATACGGCTTTAATTTTTGGCAGATATTCGGCTATTCCCGTTAAAATCATGTCTTTTAACAATGGCATCTTGCTCAAATCTTTACCGTGCAAGTGTTCTTCGTAAAGTACATCCAGAATAATTAATGCTTTTCCTTTCGAATCGTTAGCTTGGTGAACAATTTCTACAAATCGGTTTAATGGAATTATAGGATTGGCAATCGCACCAAGTCGAACTATAGCAAAGAAAACAATAACAAATTGAGGAGTGTTTGGTAAATCTATTAATACAATATCGCCTTTTTTAATACCCATCTTCGAAAGTCCAGTAGCAAATTGATCAACCGCAGTGTCTAATTCTTGATAAGTCATTCGAAATCCTTCAAAATAAATTGCTCTGGAATTTGGGTAAGTTTCAACAGTATTTCTTAGAAATTGACCTAAAGAAATTTCCGGATAATCGACATGTCTCGGAACTTCTTCAGGATAGTTCGCATCCCAATAAAGTTTAACTTCATCATCGCTCATTATTAAATCACATCCAAAATAAAATTTTAGATCATTATTATTAATTCAAGATTAGTATTTAACATTTTAAAAAAAAAAACACAATTGTATAATCATTATAAAAATTCGACTTTGAGGAAATAATTCAACCTAATACTTTTCTTATAGTACTCTCTGAGCGTTGTTTTAATTAAAAAAAGATTTTAAGGACAAATTCCTAATTTTTCTTCTTGTTTCCTTCTTATTTTGAATGATTTCTTCTATATATTTAGAGATCTCGTTTCTTTTTTCCTTATCTGTAGGAATGGGTAAAATTACTTCCATTATTCTATTACCTATCGTTGCGAGTGTGCCTTGAATAAAAGTTATTGCTTGAATTTGTTCCTGCACTATATCTAAATTTAATAAATACAAGAGAAGATAAGAATCTAGATGCTCGTTATTTTCTAAGATTTTTATTTGAAAGATATGGCTCTGTATTATAATTTTAGTATCTAATTCTGTAATACATGCAGTATTGCCAATTAAATTTGGACCTCCATCTTTAACTAAAAGGATATCTCCTTCTTCAATGTTTTGCTTTTCTTTATATTGCTCATATATTTCTTCTGAAGTTTTTTTATGGGAATCTAAATTTATTTCCCAATTATATATTTCGCTGGTGCGAATAAAGGGCACATCTCCTAATCCATATACGTGAGAACCTATTTCATTTCCTCTAGGAAGATATCCACCTTTATTTATGAAAATAATTTTTTTACTTATTAAATCTTTTATAGATAATAATGTGAAATTTTTATTATAGGAAAGCATTTTAAGAGTTTTTTCAACTCCCGTATAGTAATTAGGGATAAATATATCATTTTTAATTTGACTAAGACTTGTTTTAAACACTTTTTGTTCTTTTAAATAGTTAAAATCTTCGCATTCTTTTAATTTAATGTGAAGATCTATCAATTCATCGTTAATTATTGGTTCTCCATTGGATTGTAATTTTTTATTACCGTCTTTATTTAATTTATATAGAACTTTGCCGTCTTTATCGTGTCCAACTCTATCAACGATCGCAAAATCGATTTTATAATCTTTTGGTATCTTCTTTAGCTTTTGATAAAATAAAATGCTGGTTTTATTACAAGTGTAGGGCAAAAAAACTATTTGATCTAACGAAATAACTCCTAAAATTTTTCCGTTTGCTTTTAAAAACTCCCAAATATATCTATTTGAAGGATTTCCAAAGATTCCTTCAGGTAGAACTATGCCTAATTTGCCTCCATCTCTTAGTAATTGAACGCATCTTTCAATAAATAGAATTTGAGGTGGTTGTTTTTTTGCCAATTTGGATTGCATTTCCCATTTATTATCTGTGGTATTTTTCCATGAATGTCCCAACTTGTAATTTTTTAATATTTCCTTATTATCAATTGGTATTTTTGCTCCAAAGGGAGGATTAGTGAAGATAAAGTCAAAAGAATTGTCTTTTATTAAATTTTTCATGAGAGGGCGAAAATTATTAGGATCCAACGAGTCTTCGCAGAAAATATTTGATCTACCCCCGCTTAAAATTTCAAGATATAATTTACTAATTTTCGCTAAAAATATATCTTTATCAATCCCGTATAAATTAGAAATAAACTCAATTTTTTTCTCTTCAATCATTTCTTCTTGATTTTTATATAAGTATTCAATTTTTGACCACATTCTATCTTTAGCTTCAAGCAAAAAACCCCCATGACCGCAAGCAGGATCTAATATTCTTGAGTCAATTTCGGGTTTTAAATATTCTACCATGAATTTGATTATATTAGAAGGCGTAAAAAATTGCCCTCCTTCTTCTTTTAATATTTTGCTCACAAAGATTTCAAAAGCATCGCTTATTATATCCTTAGACGACTTAATAAGCGAAATATGTTGTAATTCTTTAATAACGAAATAAACTAATTCAATATTCAAGTTAATTTTCTCATTTTCACTGAAAAGATCTTTATATTTGTCTCTAACATTTTTAATGAAGAAATCTTGAATTCTATCAAATAATTGTTTTTTAGTTTCATTGTTCTTTATTTGAAACTCTATAATGTCGTTAGGGGTTTTTTTAATTTCGTCAACCAACTTACAAAATAAAAGATTAATAATCTCTTTAGATCGAGTTCTTGTATCCGTATGCGTATATTTCAATTTTCCGTACAAATGTTGATTAATTAGAGTAAATATCTTCTTTAAATTAGGAAATTTTCTTAAATCTTTTTTCTTTAAGAACCCATTTCGTTTATTGCCATTTAATTTGTCATTTATTTTAACACGCATTTAATATTCGTGAGAGATTTTAATTTATTTACTATTGACTAAAATTTAATTATATTTCATAATGATTTATCAAATTATTATTGTTTTCTATTAAAAGAAAATTAAATAATGAAATAAGGAAAAAGTCTCATTTCCATTTTAACATCGCAGGTCTGTATTATCATCCATTATTTTACGATTAAGTATTATATCATTAACTTGTATAGATTGAATTTCTTGACCTATTTGACTTTTTGTAATATAAAAAAAAAATTAAAATTATTCAAGTTTTTAAAAGGCAAGATTACGATCATGTATTATTATTAATTTTTTAGAAAATAACAATAGATTTATAAATGGTTTTAACTAATATAAAAAAAATTTAAAAAAAATTTAAAAATATAACAATTGTGGTTTTTAACATATGGTAAAAAATAATGAAATTGATATAATGCATAGTAAAAAGAACATGGCCTCTTACGGTTTTGGTAGTATGAGTCGCGAATTTCTTCTTATGGCTTTTAATACATTCGTGTTTTTCTTCTATGAAAGCGAGGTTGGATTAAATGTCTGGTATATTGGAATAGGTTTAATTATTTTTGCGATATTTAATGCGCTCAATGACCCATTAGTAGGTTACTTGACAAATAGACCATTTAAATTTACTAAAAAATGGGGAAGAAGATATATATGGATACTTATTGGAGGACTTCCGTTAGGTTTTAGTTATTTTCTTCTTTTTAATCCACCTAAAGTCGATCCAAAAACAGATGCCTTGATTATTCTCGCGTGGCTCATTTTTGCAACTTGTTTATTCGATACTTTTCACACAATTTTTTTCGTGAACTTTCAAGCGCTCTTTCCTGATAAGTTCCGTTCAGTTGAGGAACGACGGACAGCTACGGGAATCCAAATTCTGTTAGGTGTAGTTGGAGTTGCTCTTGGGTCGATAATTCCACCACTTCTCATAACATTCGGAGATTTAGAATCATATATCATGCAAGGGTTTGCTGTATTTATCTTTGGACTCGTTACTATGATTATTGCTATACCGGGTTTCCGGGAAGACCAAGAAATGATTGATCGCTATCTTGCAACTCAAAGTAAGAAAATTAAACGAGAATCGTTCTGGAAGTCCTTAAGACTTGCTTTTAAACAAAGATCGTTTGTAGCTTTTATAGTTTTGTACACCATGTATATGGCCTTAGTTGGTTCCATGACGGGAAGTTTACCCTATGTAGTACGATTTGTTTTAAATATGGAGGCAAGTGCCACAACATTAATTATGGCATCAATGCTTATTGGGACTTTAGTTTCAACTCCATTATGGGTTAAATTAGCTCATAAAACAAACGATAATAGGAAAGTAATGTTAATAGCAGGTATTTTAATGGGTATTTTTACTTTTCCATTAATATTTCTTGATATATTTATCGGATTTGTAATAAACATGTTCTTTTGGGGCATATCGTTGGGAGGGTTTTGGGCAATGATCTTCCCTGTCATGAGTGATATTATTGATGAATCTATAGTAATACAAGAAAAGCGTGAAGAAGGAACATTAACAGGGATTCAACAATTTTTTGGACGTTTAGGCGCCATAATTCAAGTCATGAGTTTTGCGATAGTTCATACGCTTACGGGATTCGTAGAGGGACAAGGTACTCAAACTTCTTTAGCAATAGAGGGAATTCATATACACTTAGCTTTAGTTCCAATGATTTGCATTCTTTTTGGAAGCCTTGTATTCTGGAAGTTTTATGATATCAAATCTGATAAAGTAAAAGAGCATCAAAACATAATAAAACAATTGAAGCTTTAAAATAATTTTTTAGAGTGTTCCATTCTTTTTTTTTTATCTTTTAATTGTAAAATCTTTAATTAAAATCTAAAGAAATTATTTTAATAGAAAATATAAATTTATATTATTAATGCATTCAATTAATTTAGATTTTGGAGAATTCATACAATTTAGCGTTAAAAAAAGATTTGGTATTATCACGCTAAATAGAATTCACAGGGCAAACGCGTTCACTATTAAACAATTAAGAAACCTTAAAAAAGCTGTTGAGTATTGTCAAAAAAACGAAAAAATAAGAGGTTTAATTTTAACTAACAATGGTACTTCTTTTAGCACGGGAATGGATTTAGGCGACATTAATGGGAGCGATCATGATGCCGTTAAAGACATTGAAGGGACCGCAGCAGAGATCTGTAAACTTTTATTTAATGGTAAGCCATCTATTTGTGCCGTGAATGGAAGGACAATGGGCGAAGGAGTTGTTTTTCTGATTTGTTGCGATTATCGAATTGCGACAAAGGGTAGTTTCTTTCAAATGCCGGAAATTTTCTCGGGAATCTTTCCCGGAACCGGTTGCGTGATATTATTTTCAAAAATAATAGGAATTTCTTGGACAAAAAAGATGTTAATGTTCGCCGAAAAAGTGAGCGACAAAAAAGCGTTAAATATAGGGTTAATCGATCAAATAGTAGATTCAAAAGAGCTCTTGATGGAAGAAGCTATAAAAAAAGCGAAATTCCTTTCTACAAAAAATCAAACGGTACTAAATGCGATTAAACTATGTAGCAACCATTTTCTCGATAAAAATTACAATGAAGCTTACAAAATCGAAAAAGAAGCTTCTGCATGGTACGAAAATGAAGATAAAGAGCAATTCATAAAAGATTTTAAAAAAAAATTTGATTAAGTTTAAAAAAATTACGCTTTAAGACAGGTTAAATAAAAAAAAAGCATCAATCATGAAAATAGATAATTTGGATTTTGGAGAATTTATTGATTTTAGCGTTAAAAAAAGATTTGGTATTATCACCTTAAATAGAGTTCACAGAGCAAATGCTTTAACTTTAGGGATGTTAAAAGACCTTACAAAAACCATTGAATATTGTCAAACTAACGAAAAAATTAGGGGTTTAATTTTAACTGGCAAAGGAAATTCCTTTACAACAGGGATGGATCTGAGCATGGTTAATGGGATTGATCGCGCAATCGTAAAGGATCTGGAAGAAACAGCAGCAAGAATAGCAAAATTACTTTATAATGGCAAACCAGTTATTTGTGCGATAAATGGAAAAGCAATGGGAGACGGAGTTGCTTATTCGTTATGTGCTGACTATCGAATCGCCGTTAAAAATAGTTTTTTTCAAATGCCCGAGATTTTCTCAGGGATCTTTCCTGGTGCAGGAACCACGGTTTTGATGACAAAGATCATAGGAATTCCTTGGACAAAAAGAATATTAATGTTCGCCGAAAAAGTGAGCGCCGAAAAAGCGTTATATATTGGGTTAATCGATCAAATAGTAGACTCGAAAGAACTTTTAATGGAAGAAGCCATAAAAAAAGCGAAATTTCTTTCTACAAAAAATCAAACGGTATTAAAAGCGATTAAGCTATGTAGTAACCATTTTCTCGATAAAAATTACAATGAAGCTTACAAAATCGAAAAAGAAGCTTCTGCATGGTATGAACATGAAGATAAAGAGCAATTCATAAAAGATTTTAGAAAAAAATTCGATTAATAATATCAAAAAAGTTTTTGTTCTTTTCCTTATTTTAATATTTATTAAAAATTGATTAATATTTTTTACGAATCATGAAAATTGAAGATTTTAAAGACATTTTATTTGAAAAAGAAAAAAACGGAATCGTAACCGTTACGCTAAATCGTCCAGAACGTAAAAATGCGTTATCCCCCCTAACCCTTTTAGAATTATGGTATGCTGTAGACCACGCAGAAAAAGATAAGGAAATAAAAGTAATGATTTTAACAGGAAATCAACAAGCCAACGCTTTTTGCTCAGGAGGTTACTTTACTCAAGATATGAGGAAAGAAATTCCTGAAGAATTTAAAAGCGAAATAGATTTAAGGGATATGGCTTCGAAAAAATTATGTTTAAAATTTTGGGATTTTCCTAAACCTGTTATTGCTGCTGTAAATGGATTAGCAGTAGGAGGAGGTTTCACGCTACCTCTAATTTGCGCAGACCTTAATTACGTGTCAGAAAAAGCGTGGTTTGGGCTTTATTTTGTTAAAAGAGCTGTCATGCCCGATTTTGCCACGACTGTACTCCTCCCTCTTTTAATCGGCTTTCAAAAAGCAAAAGAACTGTTTTACTTTGGAGATAAAATAACAGCTCAAGAGGCGGAAAAACTTGGTTTAGTAAATAAAGTATTACCACTCGCTGACCTTTTACCTTACGCTAGAGAACAAGCGTTGCGATTGATACCTCCAAAAGGACCCAGTTTATCAATCAAACTAATGAAGAAGACTATTCACGCATATTTTCGAGAAATAATCGAAAAACAATTAAATTTAGAGAACAAACAATGGGTTAAAACTATTATTAGCAACGATTTCAGCGAATCATTAAAGGCTTTAAAAGAAAAAAGGGAACCTATCTTTATTGGAAAATGACATTTTACTTTATTATAAAATCAGCATGAGAAAGGGATGCTTAAAAAGAGCTTTTTATTTATTTTTTGAGCATATTTAAAATTTATTTATTAAAATTACATGATCTTTCAATGTATCATCCAATTTAATTCAAATCCAAAAGTAAATTTAAAATATCACAAAAAGACGCTTCCCTTGCTACAGAGAAAGAACGAGAATAACTAGCATCTTTCTCTTTTCTTGTGTGAATATGGTGAGGTTTGAAGATATAAAATATGAGTATTTGTAATTATCAAATCTATATCGATCTAATTCAAGTTTGGAGAAAATTACGGAATAACTACTTATTGTAATAATGATAAAATTTATTCTTTAAAATTAAAACTTATGTTCTTTAACAGCTCTTTATATCTTGATCTTAACGTTACTTCAGTTACACCTATTACTTTTGAAATGTCTTTTTGGCTGACTTTAAAGTTTTTAAGTTTTGCGACCAAATAAATAGATCCCGCGCATAAACCTTTTGGATCTTTACCGCATACTGAATTTCTTTTAATAAAATTTCTTAAAACTGTAATCGCCTCTTTTTCAACATTGATATTTAAATTCAAATCGGCACAATATCTGGCTATCAGCGAAATTGGATCCACATGTGTAGATTTTAATTTTAATTCCCTCACCAAAATCTTGTAACATTTCTTTACGATATTGGCATTTATAGAAGCCTCGTTTAAAATTTCTTGAAGCGTTATTGGCACTTTTTCCTCTTTACAAATAAAATAAGCACACGCAGCGACCATTCCATTAATCGACCGACCTCTCAATAATTGCCTTTTAAATACTTCTTTGTATAAACGGACCGCCGATTTTTTCACATGGTCTGGAAAGTTTAAATTACCCCCAATTCTTTTTAATTCCGTTATAGCAATAAGCATGTTTCTCTTTTCCCAGGTTAAATGCGTATTCCATTTAGCAGCTCTCCTTAAGTCAGGATTTTTAATTTTAGATCTATCGATAATAGTACTTAACCCGATATCAGGCATGAGAATTGAGATGGGACTCCCCGTCCTCTCCTTTTTATCTTTATCTTGTTTTGTGTAGGCTCTTATACCACTATGGGATATATCTACCTCTCTCTCCCGCACAACAAGTCCGCAATACTTGCAAACTGTATCTCCTCTTTCTTGAATAGAAATTGTATTTCCTCCACATTCAGGACAAATGCTTAAAATCGATTCAATTTCAATAATCATTATATTAACTACCTCTCTTGAAAATTGTAATATTAACCCATTAATAATGTAATAGTCTTTTATTGTAATAATTTAATATTTTTTTACACAAACCGAAAATTTGTTGTTATAATATTTAATTATAATTTTTTATTTAAAGTTTGTTATAAAAAAAATATAAAACAAATATCTTTTTTATTTCAATAAGTCCAAAAAATTATTTTAGAGAAGAAATATACAAAAAAATAGCAAATCTATTTTTTTTTTGTGTTGTAATTTTTAAATCTCAATTCTTTTTCTTCAAAAATGTAATTAATTATTTTCAAAAAAATAAAAGTAGAGAATATTTGATTAATAATATTTAATTAATTCACTTTTTAATAAAAAATACTTTAATTTCTTACAATAAAATATTTTAAAGTAAACAAATGCAATTTAATTTAAAATGACTCTTTAAATTACCTACTTAACTTATAAAGAAAAATCTGTTTGTTATTAATTCTATTTTAAAAATTTTTCTATCTCAATAAATTTATATTTAAGATCTTTTTATATTTTTAAAAAGAATAATAAAAAATTTGTAGCAAAAACCCTTTTTTTTTATTTAAATTAAAATATTTCTCTTAAAGAGCTAAATAACCAAAGAAGTAAAAATAACAAGATAATCCAATAAAGGACTAAAGAAAATGGAAGAAAGTAATAATGAAACGGAAAAAAAGAAAACAAAAGATATGAAACAATACGAAAAAATTACAGGGAAATACGCTATTTGGCGAGGAAACATAACAGAAGGGTTTAAAAAATGGAAAAAAGGCGAAAAGATTTATAATAGAGAGAAAG
>JAUWRB010000151.1 GCA_030610785.1 Promethearchaeota archaeon
CAAAAATCGCTTAAATTTTTAATTAAATCTTTTAATTAGAAATAAGTCTTATTATCATCATACATTAATGTAAAAATAAGTGAAGATCTTAAAAATTAATATCAAAAACAATTAAGTTTATATAGTAAAAGGTAAATTTAAAAAATAACATAAAAACAATATTTAAAAAAAAAACAAAAAAACAGTTGATATCGATATGGGCATGGATTATGACCCTTCTACACCTATACCTACCATACCTACTCTTCCTTTTGATTGGATTTTTGGATTAGATATCCTTGGATGGGTAGTATTGATAGTTTTAGTCATTGTTTTAGGATTAATAATTAATACGATATTATTAAAAATAGCTTTAAGCCTATTCAAAGCAGATAATACAGATTTCGGTGATATATTTGTTACAGCACTTATAATGGCGTTAATAGGCTGGATTCCGATCATTGGATGCATACTTTGTTGGGTTATTATCAATTCTCGACACGATACAGGTTTCGGAAAGGCCATTTTAGTGTGGTTAATAGCCGGCTTAATTGGGATCATATTAACATTTTTGATAATATGGGGTATCTTCATAGCTATTAACTTTATTTAAATATAATTTCCCTTTTTTTTGTTTAATATATTTTTAAATCAATTTTCAATATATTTTTAAATTTAAAGAAACTAAATTAATAATAAAAAATTAAATAAAAATCTTTAAAAAACAGATGTGATTTCAAACTTGGATCCATGGGTTATTATTTCAAATTTAGGTCCTATCCAGATAATAATATTAATTATTATTTTGATACTCATATCGCTATTGATTAATACAGTATGCTTAAAAATAGGTTTAGCGATATTTGATTCAAAAAATGAAGAGTTTGGTTCAGTTTTTGTGACCGCACTGGTTTGCGCCTTGATTGGGTGGATTCCGTGCATCGGATGCATACTTTGTTGGGTTATTATCAATTCTCGACACGATACGGGTTTTGTACAAGCAATAGTAGTTTGGTTAATAGCGGCTATTATTAGTGCTCTAATTGCTTGGGTAATTTATTTCCTTATTTTCTAAGTCTAATTTTTTTTTTTTTTTTGAGTTAGTAATTTTTTTTTTATAAATAATATTTAAAAAAATATTTATAATAAGATGTCTCAATAATAATATTAATTCATGAAAATTTAATCAAAAAGAGAATTGAAGTAAAAATGTCAAAATATAGTGAGAGATTTTGGAAAAAATCATGGGATACCGGATTAGATGATTTAGACCCAAATTTATGGGAAACATCTTTTACAGATGCGATCAAATCATCATTTGAGAGGGTTCCTAATAAATTAGCTTTAGCATTTCAAGGTTTAGAAATAACTTTTGGAGAATTAGATAGATATTCAAATCAATTTGCTAACATGTTAATTGATAATGGCTTTAAAAAGGGCGATATTGTAGGAGTCAATTTACCTAACATTCCAGAATATGTTATATCCCTGATTGGTATATTGAAAGCAGGTTGTATTCTTTCAGGAGTTTCGCCACTTCTTTCTGATATTCAAATGCAATATCAATTAAATGATTTAGGAGGTGGAGAAAAAAATGTTGCGTTGGTGACACTTGATGCTATTTTTGCTGGGAGACTAGTGAAAATCGCTTCTAAATTACCACAATTAAAATTGGTAATTACTACAAGCGTTATTGGGATTTTCCCTAAAGAGACCCAAGATAAAATAAGAGCTGTAAAAGACATTCCATTTGGAGAAGTTACGCCTTTAGAGGGTAAAAAAGTTATAGATTTTAGCGAAGATATTTTAGCTAAATATAGTACGGATTCACCGGATATTAAGATAACTCCAGATGATATTGCTTTTATCCAATATACAGGAGGTACAACCGGTCCGCCAAAAGGTGCACTACTAACTCATAGAAATGTTGTTTCTGATTTAATAATTGTTCAATCGTGGCTTGGTTGGGAGAAAGGAGAAGGTTTGGCATTATCAGGATTCCCATTTTTTCACATTGCCGGTCTATTTTTCTGCGAGAATTGCGTTTATTTGGGTTGGTCGCAAGTTTTGATACCCGATCCTCGTGATTCCGTGACTATTTGCAACGAATTAAAAAAATATAAGCCAACTGCTCTCGTGAATGTTCCTTCGCTGTTTCAAATTTTATTAAATACTAAAAAATTTAAGAGGTTAGATCATTCCAATTTAGAAGTGTGTATCTCAGCCGCATCTCCATTTCCAGTCGAATCTCAAAAAACTTTAGAAAGTGCAGTAGGAGCAGGTAAATTATTAGAAGTATATGGCATGACTGAAACATCTCCACTCACGACAATGAATCCAAGTCAAGGAAAAAGAAAATTAGGATCCATTGGACTGCCAATTCTAAACACGGAATTAAAGCTCGTTGATCCAGCAACTAACGAAGAAGTTCCTTTAGGAGAGGCTGGAGAAATATGTGTAAAAGGGCCACAGGTAATGAAAGGTTATTATAACAAACCAGAAGAAACTAAAAATGCTATAGATGCGGACGGCTACATGCATACGGGTGATGTCGCAATAATGGACGAAGATGGCTACTTAAAAATCGTAGATCGAACAAAAGATATGATAATAGTTGGCGGTTTTAAAGTTTTTTCAGCAAAATTGGAAGATGTGCTAACTAAACATCCTGCAATTGGAGCTGTTGCTACAATCGGAATTCCAAATCCAGATCGCCCTGGTTCTGAAATCGTGAAAGCGTTTATTCAATTAGACCCCGATTATGCTTACGACGGAAACGAGGAGGTTTTAAAACAAGATATTACCGCCTTCGCTAAGGAAAATTGTTCGGCCTATGAAGTTCCTAAAATAATTGAAATTTCAGAAGAGCTACCACTTACAACTGTAGGAAAAATAGATAAAAAATCTTTACGAAAATTATGAGATAAAAAGAAACTTAAAATCAACACTTTTTTTTTGTTTTAACAGATAGCTTTTTTTTGGAAATACGATTTGTTCTTAAAATTCGTCTTTTTCTCTATTTTGATATTTAAAAAGATTAGGTAAATTATTCTTTTCAATATATTCATTATATTTAACAAATCCGGGGCATTTATCCCATTCTAGCGAATATTCGCAT
This sequence comes from Promethearchaeota archaeon, assembly GCA_030610785.1. Taxonomy (GTDB): domain Archaea; phylum Asgardarchaeota; class Lokiarchaeia; order Sigyniarchaeales; family SOKP01; genus JAUWRB01. The sequence goes on from JAUWRB010000151.1 coordinate 3,098, forward strand.
TTTTTACAAGTTTTATACATACCATAACCGTGAAATGCGTTAACAATTGATAAAAATGAACCAAACATAAAATAAAACAAAAAAAAATTAATAATAAACGGATTTGGTAGCGACCACAGCCACCAAAATAAAAAAGCTGCCCCAAGATTAAATAAAAACTTCTGAATTATCTTAATAATCTTTATTTTAGTTAAATTAAGCGGACTAAGGAAGAAGGAACACATTAAAATCGTGCCTGTAAAGAAAAGAAATTGCAAATCAAAGAGATTTACAAAAAATGCTATAACAATAACACTAAAAATTACTGTAGGATACCCGATAAAACATCCGATACAATAACGATACTTACCAATTTTTAGTGAATGGTCATTAAATTTCTCACAATTCGGATGATGACTTAATAAAAATGGTTTAATGCTTTTATAATAATCTTTTAACTTGTATTTCTTATATTTTGGTTTAATAGAATTTGAATCGTGATTTAATTTTTCTCGTTGTTCACGTTCATTATTTGTACTTGAATCTTTAATCTTTGACTTTCACCTTTAGAAAAGTAATTCTTTAATCATTAATTTTATTTTGAATAATATCAATGATTTTCGGAAACACGATACCTATTTTGTCGTGAATAACTACTTCTGCGTTATTATCCATATCCGTTTCTTGAATGTTAATAATAGCCAATTTCGCTCCTGCGGATATTACTTTATGAGGGTAAAAAGCAACGGGATAAACTAACAAAGAAGAGCCTAATACTATTAAGAGATCGCAATCATCAATCATTGAATCAGCTGATATTAAATCTTCAGAACTTAGAGGTTCTCCAAAAAAAACAGCATTGGGTTTTAACAATCCACTACATTTCTCACAAGACGGAGAAGGACTTCCTCTTAGTACTTGATTTATTAAATAAGTGATTGAATAGATAGTTTTACATCTCATGCATATTGCCTCATTGACATTACCATGAAGCTCGATAACATTTTTAGTACGTGCTTTTTGATGTAGACCATCGATATTTTGAGTAAGAACTCCTTTCAATTTGCCCATTTTTTGCAATTTCGTTAATGCCTTATGTCCATTATTGGGTTTTGCTCTAAAAATTGTGGTTCCCAAATCGAGCATGAATTTAAGATTTTTCTCCGGTTGAGAGATATAAGAGTGTATGCTTGCAAATTCATCTGGGTTAACTTTTGTCCATAATCCAGTACCAGGACTCCTAAAATCGGGAATACCCGATTCTGTACTCATTCCCGCCCCAGTTAAGGCAACAATATTATCTGATTCCGATATTAAATCAGCAAATGTTTCAATTTTTTTAATAATCGACATGCATGCTTCTTACTCTAAAAATCGAAATACTAAAAATTATATTACGATTATTTTTATTTGTTAAATTTAATATAATATATATAAATAATTCAAATTTTTACTAATATTTAAACAAAATTAAAAACCAAAAATGGTGATAGTGTAAATTTCCACAATGAAATCTTTTATATTCAAGATCTGCGTGGTCGGCGATGGAGGTGTTGGGAAGACTTCGATGGTTTTACGATACTGCGAAGAAACTTTTAAAGACAATTATATCATGACTATTGGAAGTAATTTTTCTACTAAAACCGTAGAACTCTCAGAGTATCCTAATTTTAACATCAAGTTGCAAGTATGGGATCTTGCTGGGCAATTAATTTGAAATCAAGAAATTCTCCTGATTAGCCTTAAAGCATTTCTCATTTGTACGCCCCCCCTTCTATCGAGGCGCCACGGGAATTGTATATGTTTTTGACTTAACAAGGAGAAGTTCCTTTGCCAATTTACTAGATTGGAAAAAAGAGGTTGAAGATGTCATTGGAGCAAAGCCTAATATTTTGGTTGGAAATAAAATTGATTTGGCTAATCAAGGAAACAGAGAAATTGGATTGCAAGATGGAGAATCTTTCAAGAACGAATTAAATTCAAATTTATATTTTGAAACGAGTGCTAAAGAAGGAAATCAAATTGAAAAAGTTTTCGAGAGTATTACATTATCAATTTTAAAGGCATCAAACAAAATTTAATTGATAATGAATATTTGTTTGCTTTTGTGTATCTTTTTTAAATTTTCCTAATAATAAATCATTCATTTATTGTTATTATTATTTTTTAAGTTCTCTTCATTCATTTATAATAAATAGAAAAAAAATATAAATTCTATCTCTTATTTTATAGAATAAGAAATAATAAAATAAATAAATTAAAAAATAAGAAAAAGGAAAAATTATAATGTTTGGTGGAGGACAAATAAAATACGACCGCGCACTTACGGTTTTTTCACCTGAAGGGCGCTTGTATCAAGTTGAGTACGCACTCGAGGCAGTACGTCGTGGCACTCTTGCAGTAGCTGTAAAATCTAAGGACGCTGCGTGTCTAGCAGCTCAAATTAAAATACCTTCAAAATTAATGGACGCAGATTCGATAGATAAGATTTTCCAAGTAGATGAACATATTGGTGTTGCTATTTCAGAATTGCACGCTGACTCGAGAGTTCTTATTAATTACGCCAGAGTTCAAGCACAGTCCTTTAAATTAACTTATGACGAACCCGTGCGATTGAACATGTTAGTCAAATCCATTGCAGATCTCTGTCAGCTCTACAGCCAGTATGGTGGAAATTTTAAGCATTTCGCTTAATAACCAGAATCAGACCTTATGGTTGTGCTCTTTTTTTCATTGCTATTGATGCTATGGGACCTCAAATTTATACCACATCTCCAAGTGGGATTTATCGCTCGTTTAAAGCTTATGCATTAGGAAATGGGGAAACCCCCGCAAGAAAATACATTCAAGATAATTATAAAGAAAACTTAAACTTTGATGAAATAATCAATTTAGCCTTAAACGCAATAAAGGAGTCAATTGACGAGGATATGACTAAAGAGAACATAAGACTTTCATATATCAAATCCGAAGAAAAAAAGTTCAAGATTTGTTCTAAAGAAGAGATAGATCAATTTTTAAGCGTATTAAAGTAAATTTTTTTTTTCTTAATTTTTAAAGCAAGTATCTTAAAAATTTTTAATTTTATAATTTTATAAATCTAAAAATATTAATTTTCATATTTTTATAAATAATATTAATAATGTTTTAATGTAGAAGAATTAAAATTTTTAAGAATTAATATAAAAACTAATACGAATTAAATTCGGTGAAAGTGAATAAATATGGGAAAAAAGAAGAAAATTCGAGAAGAGTATAAATCAGTCTTTAAATCTGGAGATCAAAAATTGATTAAAAAAATGTTAAAAAAATATCCTTGGCTTTTTGATGAGATTTCCCAAGATATGGACCAAGGAATGTTGAAACAATTTCAGATTATTGCTGCTTTAGGAGTAATGGAGGACGAGCTAGGAGGTCCTGTCCCTATTGATCAAATCATATTTTGTTTAGGAGTAGATTTTAACATTCATGAATCGGAAGAAGAAGTAAAAGAAATATTAAATAACGTTGAGAATTTAAACTTGATAAAAAAGGATTCAAATGGATGGACTTTAACGAGCGAAGGAGAGAAAATTTGCGACGATTTTCTCAATAAAAATATTGAAAATATTGAATTATGAATTTATTTTAAAAATAATTAGTTTAGCATTACCAAGTTGAATTTTTAAATCATCACTGAATTATAATATTTAATTTAGATCGAAATTATATTTTAATTAATTTTTTTACATCAATTTCGTAGATAGGTTGAGGTTAATGGATGAAAATACCGAAAAAAAAGAAATAAAGGAAAATTTTGACGAGAGCGAATTGGAGGCGAGTAATTCAGGAGATTACTCTAAATTATTAGAGAAAGAAGAGGAAATTTTTTCTGAAGCTTATGATCTACTTGAACACGCTTTATCATTAGCAGATTCACAATATTTTGACGATTCGCTCGATGCGTTACATCACGTGAGAAGACTTTACGAACAAATTAATAAAAAAGATGAGATTAAGGCTATAAACGAAAAAATTTCCGAAATTTATATTTTAAAAGAGCAAACATTCAGAGATGGTAAAATACAATTTGAAATAAAAAGCGATATCTCCGATAAACCCATTATTGGGCAAAAAGTAAAAGAATTTGAAGAATATAAAAGACGAGAAAATGAAATCTCGACTCAATGTTATGATTTAATGGGTAAAGGCTCTCAATTAGCAAAAAATCATCAATATGATCAAGCTTTAAAACTATACGAAGCAGCAGCAAACTTATTTAAAGAAATAAATTGGCCCTATGAGCTTCAAAAAGTCAAAAGATTGATAAAAGAATTAAATGACGAAAAAGCCTCTTTTTTTAAAACAACTGAAAAGATAAACTTAGAAAAACAAAAAGAGATTGAATATAAAACACAACAAGAAGCTTTGATGGACGAAAAGGCTAAAAAGCGAAGGGAAAAAGATTCTCAAGTTAAATTAAAAAGGATAAAAGAAATAGAAGGGAAGAAAAAAGAAGAAGAAGACTTTAAAAACCAAATTTCAGAAATGGTCGATAAAGCAGAAAAGATTGCTCGAGAGTATGAGATAACCTTTAAAAAAGGATTAAGAGAAGGGAAAATTCCTGAATCATCTCCATATTTAGATGTAATTCAAATTTACAATGAAGTTCGGATGAAACTTCGTGAAAAAGGGTGGAAAGATCAAATTTCAATATATTCCAATCAGATTAAAATTTACGAAAACAAATTAGAAAAAGATAAAAAAGTGCGACATATTGAAGCTCAGAAAGCCGAGAAACAAAAAGAATTTGACGACATGTATAAAACTAAAAAAGTGGTTAAACCCCCTGAACCTTTAAAATCAATAAAAATATCCGCTAAAGATCAAAAAAAAAAAATATTATCTAATAGAGCTTTTGAAATGATTGATAAAGCAGAAAAATTAGCCAAGAAGTACGAAACAGATTTAAAAAAAGGAGAATTACTTGAATGCGTTTATGGTGAGGTAATTGATAAATATCACGAGGCAAGAGCGATATTTGAGGAAATAGGATGGAACGACCAAGCTACAAGGCTATTAGACCCAATAAATTATTACAAAAAAAAGTTAGAGTTTGATAAGAAAGCTAGGATCCTGCAAGCTGAAAGAATTCAATTGCAAGAACAAGAATTAAAAGCGCAAGAAGAATTATTGCTAGAGGCTCGTGCTAGAGAGAAAGAACGCCGAGAATAACTGGTAAAATTAAAGAGACAGAAAAAATTAAAAACAAAAAAAGAAGAAGAAGTAGCAAATAGAACTTTTAAAACGATCGACGAGGCGGAGGCGCTAGCAAAACAATACGAGTCTGATATGAAAGAAGGAAAGCTCCCGGAATGTCCTTACGAACGAGTCGTTGAGATTTACAAGGAAGCCACGAAGA
>JAUWRB010000235.1 GCA_030610785.1 Promethearchaeota archaeon
ATCTTCTTTTGCTTCTTGAAAGGAGTAATTTGCCGTGCTTAATTTTATAGTTTCCGCATGAACATTATTATTAATAATAATTTTAATTTCAGAATTCTGTGATTCTGTATTTTGAAGCCAGTTTCGATCGATTTTATAATTGAAATTAAGGTTTGCATCGGTCACAATAACTGTACTATCGTTTAGATCGTTTATTTTTTCTCCAACTTGATTCCAAGATACAGAGGTAAATTGGTCCATCTTTTTCTCATATTTTATCATTAAACTAATGTTTTTAATGAGTAAATCTTCCCAATTATCCCTATCACTATAAAAGTTATCTTCACACCAAATTCTCATTCCTAAAGTTAATGTGAAATTAAAATGATTATATTTAAACATTGATGTGAGATGGGAAATAAGTTGATTTTCTGGTACTGAGAACAAGCATGTGTCATTTAATGTTGTTATTTCAGGCGGACCATCTTGTCCTAAATCACGAGTTTGATTATATGCTACTTCATGCACTTCTTTTTTTTCCAAATCTGAAATCAAGACATAAAACCTAACAAAATCACTAGTTGCAATATCATCAACCGCATCGCCCGGGCAATCTATGCCTCGACCATCCCAATCCCCCGGGGATGCTATTACCGTTGCGTTAACAAATGCCTTAAGTTCAGCAAATGTAATAATATAATCTGACATGTTATCGGGTATGGTTATTTTTGTATCCCATTCTACTTTAACAGATTGATTAACATCTTCTTCCCATAAATGAGAGACATAACAGCCATCTGGATTAATTATATAAGTATCGGGGTAAGAAATATTTTCATTCTGAGCAACCGTCCAGCTATTATCAAGTGGATAGGTTTGATTATTGATTTCATATTCCTTACTTTCTCCTAAACCAATAAAATTTGCATGACCCCCACCGATTGTTGCATTAACATCAGATTTATATTCTTCTTTACCCCAGCTTTGACCCCAAGACTTTTCAGTGTCAAAAGTAGGATTTTCGAGCCATTGTTTTGTACCCGGTATCTCAGTGGAGGTGAAAATTTTACCCTGATTATCCTCTTTTATCGGGTTAATTAATGGATTCAAGTAAAAAAACTGAAAAATTAAAGAAAAACCGACAAATAATAAAATAAACCTCGAAATTTGCTTTTTATTAGTTGCCAAATTAATTCGCCTTAAATAAATCCTAAATTTTTTTATCTCAAATATTGAATAATTAAAAATATTCGTTTATATTTCAATGTGTTTTTTATAAGACTCTAAAAATTTCATAAAACCAATTAAGATATATTAAAATTTTGCCTTTATTAATAATTACTTTTTTCATAGGAAAAAAAGGAATACATTTCTGTAAAAAAATAATAAATGAGGAAGCAGTATTCATTCTTATATATTCTTATACATCCATTAAAAATAGCTTTATTGCGTGAAAATTATTCACTTTTTGGTTATTTTTGCTTTTTTGCGTAATATTCCTTTAAGAATAATTCAAATTATCCACGTTAGTTATTATCCACGTTAATTTAAAATGAACTTTTAATAAAACCGCCATCTACTTGAATTACCGTACCTGTAATAAAATTAGCTCTTTCAGAGGCTAAAAACACGACTAAATTTGCTAGTTCTTCGGGTTTTCCTAATCGACCTAAAGGAATTTGCTCTGTCCACATTTTCTTTACCATCTCTTCTGACTTTCCAGTGTCTTGAACTGTTTTACTAATTAATTCTTTCATTCTATCTGTAAGCGTGGGTCCGGGACATACAACATTTGCTAAAATATTATACCTTGCGTATTCGTTAGCAAGCGTTTTCATGTACCCAACAACTCCAAGACGCGTCGTGTTTGACAATACTAAATTCTGTAATGGCTGTTTTACTGATACAGAAGTAATTGCGATTATCCTCCCTGATTTTTTTTTTTTCATTAACGGAACCACTAAATTTGAAATTCTAATTAAAGATAACAAGTTTAAATCGATCGATTTAGACCAGTCTTCTTTTTTTATTTGATTTATTGGCCCAGACGGTGGTCCTCCAGCGTTATGAATCAAGATGTCGATCTTTCCAAATTCATTTAAGGTTTTTTCTACTAGCTTTTCGATTTGCTTTTCGTGTAATAAATCGGCAACAACCGAGTAAACCTTATTTTCTTTTATTATTGGTTCTAAGGATTCGATTTTTTCTTTCGCTTTTTTTAAATTATCTCCTGAACGGCTACAAATTACAACATTAGCACCTTCCACGTAAAAATTTTTAGCACATGCCAATCCTAAACCTTTACTTGATGCCAAAATTAACGCAACTTTATTTTTCAAACCGAGATCCACGTTAAACCCTCAAAACTAACTATTTATAATAATTTTATAATATTCTATTATTTTTAAAATGCTTTATTTAAATTATTAAGGTAGATAGAAATGAAGCACTCTAAAGAAAGGTGTTAAAAATAGAAAGATTCAATTAGTAAACTTGCTTAAAAACGATTAATCTGGTGTTAATTCATCAAGATCACTAAGATCAAGACCAGAATCCATCGTTTCGGGGATTTCTGAAAGAAACTCGTCGAGAATTTCCCTTAATTCTTCTCCGGACCTTTTTAAGATCAATCTTATTAAACCAATATTGATGTCAGGGTCAGAAATTAGCGTTAGAACCCCTTTGGTACCACATGACGCTGCAAATATCTTTCCGCCGGTAAATTCGCTTGTTACTATATCTAAGTCTCCCAGTTCTAAATTCTTTCCTTGTTCCTCGCTGGCGCAAAATACAGCGCTTGCAATTGCGCCAATACCATCTACATCGGCTGGAAAGTAGGAAAATTTAGAAACGCTTGCGATTGTTAATCCCGTACGATCGACTAATATTACTTTTTTAATTCCACTTTCGGACTTTATTATCTTTGAGAGAATATTGTCAAAGCTCTTTGTATCAATTGACAAATTTTTCACCAATATTTGATTATTAAATTATATTATTTATAGAATTATTTCTTTTAAACTATTATTATAATATAAATGGTATATCTATATAAAATTGTGTTTTTATATCAATGTCATTTTAATATTAGCCATTGAACAGAAAAATCAGAAAAATCATCGAATTAATTCAAAACTTAAAGGAGGCTTTATAGAAGATTTTTTTCTTTAATAATTTTTAAGTAAGTATCTCGTTCGCGTCTTAATACTTTTATTTCTTTTTTCAAAGTAATCATTTCATCCGAGGTTTTATCTTGAATTCCGCCTTCAGAGAAGAGCTTTTCTTTCAGGTCTTTAAGTTGGAGTTTAAAACTTGCGATGGAATTTAGAAGTAATTCATTTTCCCCTTTTGTATTTTCTTTTTCATTTTTTAATTCTTTATTAAATTCTTTTAAATCATCAAGTTTTAGAGTTAAATATTCGTTTTCTTTTTTAATTTTATCAAAATCTGCATGTTTTTCAGCGTCTTTATCTTTTTCTCTTAAAAGTTTGGTTAATTCTTCAATTTCAAGCGATTTACTTTCTAATTCTTTGGCTTGGTAATCTGTTTTTGCCGTTAGTTTCATTATGGTCTCGTTTAAACTTTCATTTTTCTCGTTGAGCTTCTCTATTTTTAAATTCCAATCGTCTAATAATACATTTTGTTCTTCTAATTGTTTTTCTAAAATTTGAATGTCTTGAATGTTTTGTAATTGTTCATTTTCATTTTCTTTTATTTTTTGAGAGAGAGAATTAATCTTTTCAGTTTTTTCGTTTATTATTTGTTGTAACTGGTGAATTATGTCTCTTAATTCATCTTTTTTAAAATTATCGAATTGCTCGTCAAAGTCAAACTTTTCTTCTTGAACATTTTCATCAACAGTTTTTAATTTAGGTTCAGTTTTTTCCATCGTTATATCGTGACTATTCTTTTTTACATCGCTTTCCTCTTCAATTTCTTTTTCTTTTTTTGGTTCTCCCGAAGCTTCTTCCCAATAAGGACCTAATTCTTTTTTTTCCAACAATTCGTAATAATCTACGAGCAAATCATCAAAAATTGGGGCATCTCTTTGTGGTAATAAATCGTGGGCAATTCTTCTTATCATTCCCTCAAAATTTTTTGAAAGAAAATCGTCATCGGAAAGAAATACGATTATTTCGTAATCTGGTCTACCAACATAACGATCAAAAGAAAATCCCGTATAGAAACTTGCTGCGCTAACTTTCTTTTTTAATTTCAATTCAAGATAATTTGGTTCTCTTTTACTCTTTCCATGTTGTTCGTATAAATCCATTAGAACCGATATTTTTAACTTTAATTCTTCCGCGAGATTATTAGGGTATTGCCCCTGTATCTGAACTAGGGTATTTGTATCTAAACTGGAACTTGAACTTTTTTTCCCTAAAATCATTATTCCTTTCAAAATTAAATCACGTGGACATTTATAATTTAGAGATTATTTATTTTCATATTTTTTAAACTTTTATGATAGTAATCAATCATAGTTTTTGACTTTTTTGCTTTTTTAATTTAATGTTTACAAATATTAAATTCCTCGATTTTACTTTAATTTTTGATAAAAAGAAAGAGAATAACGAATAAGCATTTAAGAATCATGGTAATAAGCAAAAATATTAAAAAATAGAATGTTTTTAACACAAATTTTTTTTAGACTTTTAATAATTTTTGGACTAATTCCCTAAATTCATGGATTTTAATTGGTTTTGAGACATAATTATCAAAACCCGCCGCTAATATTCTTTCCTTGTCGCCTTTCATTGCGAAACTCGTTACGGCAATAAATGGAACATTTTTAAATCTCTCGATTTTTTGTAATTCGTTATATATTTCTATTCCGCTCATCTCAGGTAGTTGAATGTCTAAAATTACCAAATCAGGATCACCCGACTTTATTAATTCTAATCCTAGATCTCCCCGGCTTTCTTCAAAAATATCTAAATCTGGTATTAGTTTTAATATAGCTCTGAAGAGTTTCATGTTTTTTTCGTTATCTTCGACAACATATACTTTTTTTTTTTTCACGAAACCTCACTAATATGATATATTTTCATTAAACTATTTTAAAGACTTTAATAATAAAATTTTATTGTAAATTTAATCAAAATTATTATTAATAAAGCTCTTCAATTAAATATGTTTATATACTAATTCTCTTATTATTATTTCTAAGAATAATTCGAAGAATAATTTTTTTAAGGATTAATAAAATGGTTATAGGTTTGGCTATTTTTAGCTGGGACCGAAAAAGTGGTGCGATATTAGACGTTAAATATCCTGATACTCTTGAACTTTCAGAATCTCTAATAAATAAGATTTATATGACTCACGCTTATGA
>JAUWRB010000203.1 GCA_030610785.1 Promethearchaeota archaeon
AATTTTCACATTCAAAAATAAAGAATAGTATATAAAAGAAAAAAAAAATGACAAATACTTTAGCAGACTCGATGAACATGCTTAAGAACGCCGAAAATGCTAGAAAAAAAGAAGTTGTAATAAGTCCTGCTTCCAAAATACTTCAACGCGTTCTTCGTATCTTTCAGAAAAACGCTTATATAGGCGAGATTTAGAAAGGAATTACCAATCTAAACGCCAATTTGAGAGATATGACGATGGAAGACAAGGAAAATTCAAAATAGCATTACTCGGGAAAATTAATCAATGTGCCGCTTTAATGCGATTGAATTATAAAGTATCACAATTCGAAAAACTTGAGAGAAAATTGTTACCTGCTCCTGGATTAGGAATTATTGTATTAACGACCAACCAGGGAATTATTACACTAAAAGAAGCCGAGGAAAAAAAAATAGGTGGAATGGCATTATGTTATTTGTTTTAAAGTTGAGATGAGGTAAAGAAAATGGTTAAAGTAGCGTTTTTTAGGGAAGAATTGGAGATTCCAGAAGGAGTAGATGTTAAAATTAGTGAAAATGGGAGTATTATTACCGTAAAAGGTCAAAATGGCGCAGTAGGTAAAGATTTTTCTCATATAAGAGGGATTGATATAGAGTTAGATGGAAAAAAAATAAAATTTAAAGCAAATTTTCCAAAAAACAAGACTTTAGCTTTAGCAAAAACCATAATCAATATTATTAATAATTTAATCGTTGGCGTTCAAACTAATTATAAATATGTGTGTAAAATATGTTACAGTCATTTCCCGTGTAGCGTTCGTGTCGATGAAAAGAACAGGATGATATATGTTGAGAATTTCCTCGGAGAGAGGGCGCCTCGAGAAGCTCGATTAGAAGATAACATAAAAATCGAAGTTAAAGGTGATGATGTAATCCTTGAGTCTTTCGATAAAGAATCCTTAGGACAAACTGCTGCAAATCTTAAAAGATGTTGCCGTATAAGGAAGAAAGATCCCAGGGTTTTTCAAGATGGTATATATTTATACAAGAAACAAATAGGCAACGAGATAATTTGGCAAATTAAATAAAGTGTAAGAATCGAGGCAATTAATATGGTACAAAAAAAAAATAATAATAGATTATTAAAACTTCGAGATGAAATTAATAAAAAAAGACCTTCATTCAGAAGGGTCGAATCTTGGCGGTACAAGAGGGTTAAAAATCCTTGGAGAAAAGCAAGAGGCATTGATTCAAAAACGAGAGAAAAGAGAAAATCAGGCGTTAAATCACCCTCAGCTGGATATAGAGGCCCAAAAAAAGTGAGAGGGCTGCATCCTAGTGGTTATGAAGAAGTTAAGGTTATTCAGATAAAAGAATTAGAAAATTTAGATAATAAAAAACACGCTATTAAAATTTCAAGCAAATTAGGTGCCAAGAAACGAATGAATTTAATTGATATTGCTCAAAAAAATGGCTTTAAAATCTTAAACCTTGGAATTTCTCAAAAAGAGATAGAACAATTAGAATCTCAGTTAGAAACTCCTATTACTGGCTTGGATGAAGATGATTTACTCGATTTAGACGATTTAGACGACTCTATTGATGTAGAAGGATTAAATAATGAGGAATAAAAAATAACAAGTGATTAATTATGAATTTAAAAGCACAGAAACGGATGGCCTCGGAAATTTTAAAATGCGGAGAAAATAGGGTTTTTTTAGATCCCTTTTTAATTGAGGATATCAAAATGGCTATTACTCGCGAGGACATTCGAAATTTAATTAAAGAAGGAGTCATCCAGAAAAAATATAAGAAAGGGATTTCAAAATATCGAAAGAATGTTCGGCACATGAGAAAGAAAAAAGGTAGAGCAAGAGGATTAGGAAAAAGAAAAGGTAAAAAATACGCGAGGACTCCGAAGAAAAAAGCTTGGATTAGACGAATTCGTCCACTCAGACGAGAATTAAAAAAATTAAGGGATAGAAAATTAATAACAACCGCTGTTTATCGAAAATTATACAAGAACGCAAAGGGCGGCATGTTTAATAGCTTGGCCCAAATGAATAAATATATCAAAGAAAAAGAGTTAATAAAACGGGGGAGATAAAGAGTGGCAAAAGGACCCAGGTATAAAAGATCATTCCGACGTAGAGTTGAAAGTAAAACGAATTATCATAAAAGATTAAAATTATTAAAATCTAGAAGATTAAGAGTAGTCATAAGGGCTTCAAATAATCACATTAGAGTTCAAATAATTCAATCAAAATTAAACGGAGATAAAGTTTTAGTTTCTGCCTTTTCAAAGGAATTAACTTTAAAATATGGATGGAATGCGAATACTGGAAATATTCCGGCTGCTTATTTAACTGGTTATTTAGCAGGTTTAAAAGCCAAGAAGAAAGATATAAAAGAAGCCATCCTAGATTTAGGATTATTTTATCACAAGAATCGAGTACTTGCCGCTTTTAAAGGCATTTTAAAAGCTGGTATTAATATTCCATATAAGGAGCAATTTTTTCCAAAAGGTTTAGAAGAAAGAATTAATGGTTCTCATATTGAAAAGTATGCCATGAAATTGAAAAATGAAGAGCCAGAAAAATATGAACAATTATTCTCTGGATATTTAAATAAAAAAAAGGTGCCTCCTCTTAAAATTAGCCAAATATTTTCAAACTCGATAAAAATAATTGAGAAAAATGTTTAAATGAGCAAACTATTATGAGTCGAAAAAGAGATTTTAACGAAAAATGGATTCCCAGAACGAAACTGGGAGAATTAGTTCAACAAGGTTTAATTACATTAGATAAGGTCTTTGCTAACAATCTGGTGGTAAAAGAGAAGCAAATTATTGACATACTTCTCCCACAGCTTAACGAATCGGTTATAACAATTAATATGGTTCAGCAAATGACGGCTTCAGGACAACGATCAAGATTTAAAGCTGTTGTTATTGTTGGTGCTGACGGTTTTTTAGGAGTTGGAGCCGCAAAAAGTAGAGAAGTTGGACCTGCGATTAGGAAAGCAATTGATAGAGCAAAAATCAATATTATCCCTGTGTTAAGAGGATGTGGAAGTAAAGAATGCGGATGTGGGGGCTCCCATAGTATTCCTTTCAGAATAGAAGGAAAATGCGGTTCAATTAGAATAAAATTAATACCCGCTCCAGCAGGAGTAGGATTAGCTTGTGCAGACAAAGTTAAACAAGTATTGAAATTGGCTGGTATTGAGGATATTTGGAGCAAAACATTTGGCGACACTAGAACAAGCGAAAATCTAGTAAAAGCAACTTTTGATGCTTTAAAAAGAATGCAAAAATATAATTTTAATTTGTAAATAATGAGTGGTGTAAATGGTAATGGCTAAAAAAAAATTGAAATTAAAGGATACAGTGCTTGAACCTAAATTATTTTTCGCAGTGCGAATAAGAGGCGCTCCAGGTATGAACGGAAAAATATTTGACACTTTAAGCATGTTAAGAATGCATAAAGTCAACCATGGTGTTCTCATCTGGGGAAAAAAGAGTTATATAGGCATGCTCAATAAATGTAAAGATTACATTACTTACGGAGAAATTAACGAGAAAACGATAGTTAGATTATTGAGAGTAAGAGGAAAAGTAGAGGGAAATAAACAACTTACGGACGAGCATATCAAAAACTTGACTAATTATAAAACTATTAAAGAATTTTCCAAAGCGTTATTAAAAGGCGAAATTCAATATAGAGTTAAAGATGTGTATAAACTTAAGCCCGTTTTCCGTTTACATCCCCCACGCAAGGGTCATCGTGGTACTATTAAGAAGCATTTCGCTGAAGGTGGCTCTCTTGGTAATGTAGGAGAATATATTAATGTCATTATTCATAAAATGATATAAAAATAATGGTGTAAAAACTTGAGAAAATTCCCTAAACAAATCCGAAAAATGAGAGGTGTCCGCACTAGCGGTTATGGAAGAACAGGTCAACATAGAAAAGCTGGTCAACGCGCCGGAAAGGGTAAAACAACACAATGGAAAAAAAGTAAGCGTTCTTTTTATTTGAAACAAAAAGAACTTGGATTTCCTGACCCTGATTGGATAATTGGTAAAAAAGGCTTTAAAAGACCTCAAGATTTGGTTCGCATTTATAATGTAAACGCTTTAAACATCAAAGATTTGGACATTAAGATTGAAAATTTAGTGCAAGATAAAAAAGCTACTAAATCAGGAACAACTTATACTATTAATTTAGAAGAAATTAACGTTCAAAAATTACTTGGTCGAGGAGAAATTTACAAAAAAATTAATATTTCCGTGAAAAAAGCCTCAAAACGAGCAATTGAAAAAATAGAAGCGGCTGGTGGAATAATTACGCTCCTATCTGAAAAAAAGTAATTCTTTTTTTTTTCCGAAAATTTATTTTTATGGAATATTGATAAGAAAGAAAAAAATTCTATTTATCAATTACCATCACATTCATGTTGCATAAATATAGGTTTTTTTTGGAGATTTCTTAAAAAAAAAAAAAATCAAATTAGTCCAGCATTTTATAAACTAATTGGATCAAGCCTGGTAAAATAAAAACGAATCCAAGCGTGTTTCCGATTAGATGCACCGTTGTAAACGCTATGCCAGAAAGATAATAAATTAATAAAATATCTAAATTCCCATAAATTACCAAAGCACCAACCACCGTAGAAAAAATATCAAAAAAAAAGGTTAAAGCTGCCCCAATCAGACCAAGCATGAGGAGTACAGGAAATACGTATAAATCATCCTTAGGTTTAAAAAAATCTTTCTTATTTAAATAATTACTGGATATAGCTCCCATTAACCCAACTAAAGAATAATAACCTAATTGAAAACTTAATAAAGGTAGAGGAGATGCCCCTAAAGGGTTAAAAAAACAAAATATAAAAGAACTCATTAGTCCTACAATCGCACCGTCTTTCTTGCCTAAAATAAAACCTGATAAAAATATCATTAAAGTAAAAAGCTCGATATTAGGAATATGTGCTAAAGCGTATCCTAATACAATTGCTAATGCCGTAAATGTACTTATTAAAGTAATTCTAAAGGATTTTTGCTCCAGCCAAACTGATTGAGTGAATTTCTCTTGCTCTGTTTCCTCAAAAACTTCACTATTTAATTTATTTTTTTCCTCGCTTTCGTTTTTTGATTTATTTAGGTCATTATCACGAATATTTAGCTTTTCTGCGGCAGGTTTTGCTTTCATGCGTTATGTCCTTTTAATTTTTTCTTATATCTTTGATCTTATATCATTGATCCTAAAAAATTGATCTAGGAAACTTATCCTTATTTTTCCCAAAAGTTATAAAATTTAAAAACTTTATTATTGAGTTTAACCTCAAAAAAGCTACGCCCATCAAATACCAGATAAAATTTAAAGAGTTATTAAAAAAAAAGTTTAAAATGTGGTGAGAATTAGGAAATTAGTTAACTCATGTTATTTATATACCAAAATAAACAAATAAAATTTATATATATGTGTTATTTAATTTATTAGAAACTGAAGAGAGAAAATATTTCAAAAAAGGGAACATCCGTGGCAAGAAGTAGTGCAACTATTACAAATGACGACGAAGAAATAGATTTAGCTCATTTCATGCTAGACGCTTGCGGTCTCAGCTATTCTGATTTTATGCTCGAAGAGAGAATCCTCACGAGGGAAATATTTGAGAGTAGCCTGGAAGTCCTGTTAAAAATGGCTGAAAATCGCTCCTTTAGGAGGTCAACTTATTTCGTGCTTGGTTACTTCTTCCTCGTGACCGGAACAGAAATGCCCGAAGACCTTAGATACGATATTTTGGAAGCTGCTAATTGGAAAAACGAAGTGGGATACTGGGGCGATAAAGAATTTGAACAAGAAAGAAAGATCGTAGTTGAAGATTTTTGCGAGAAAATTAGATTACTGGAACCCAATCGGAAGTTACATCCGGTGACTCACCTTAATTACGTTGTCAAACCTTCCCAAGGAGTCATCGGATTGAGAGCCCTCAAAAATATGGTTAAATCTAAAACCGTGAAGGAGATAAAGGCGGTAAATTTAAAAGGATGGGGGTTAACGTCAATTCCCGGGGAAGTTTTTGAAATGGAAAATCTTGAATATTTATCTTTGGATTATAATAATATTTCGACGCTTCCCAAGAGGTTATCTAGACTAAAA